>DASTSZ010000001.1:0-8234 GCA_035760425.1 Candidatus Eiseniibacteriota bacterium
CGTCCGGAAGCGACAGCTCCGTGGCGATTCGATCCGAGTCGAAGTCGACGCCGGCGCGTGGAAGACCGGCGGCGATGCGCCAGGCTTCCGCGGCTTCGGGAGTCTCCAACGACGCGGGGAGACTCGCCTCGGCGGGCAGCAGGAGGAACGACACCACCTCCGCGTCGAACGCCGCCGCACCTGGCCGTTCGGCCGCCCACTCGCGAGCGGCTCGGCTCCGTTCGGGCCCCGCGACGCCGTAGAGCCTCGGCATCCCGTCCGGCCCCGCGAACGAGACGTCCTCCATGACTCGGAGTCGGTCGAAGTGAGGGGGGAGAGCGGCGGCGCCGCCCGGCTCCACCAAGAGGGTCGCCCCGGCCACGTTCCCGTCCTTCACAGCCCACCCGAGTGCGATAGGCCGCCCCTTTTCGTTGAGGAAGAGCGTCGGCTTCGCCGTCCGCGGGTCGAGTGTGATTACGTCTTGTGTACCAACACCTTGCAGAAATTCGACGGCATCCGGTCCGGTGAGGCGAAGGACCGCCCAGTCGCTGAAATCGAGGAGAAATGCCGGTCGATCCATCGCCCCCCAGAATAACATCGCGATCCCCCCTTGACGTGCCGAGACTTTTATCGTATATTTACGATTAACGATGAAAGGAGGCACGATGGACCTGAAGAACTCGATTTCGATTCCGCTGGGAACGGCGCCGGCGCCGCCGAGCGCGGAGGACGAGCAGCTCGCGAAGTTGGCGAAGGCGCTCGGCCACCCCGCGCGCGTCGCCATCGTGCGGCTGTTGCTCGCGGGCGGCGAGTGCGTGTGCGGCGGGATCGTCGATCGCATCCCTCTCGCGCAAGCGACCGTCTCGCAGCATTTGAAGGTGCTGAAGGAAGCCGGGTGGATCACGGGTGAAGTGGACGGACCGCGAGTCTGCTACTGCGCGCGTCCGGAAGCGCTGAAGCTATTCGTCGAGCTGGCTCGGAGTCTGGAGCCGAACCTTGAAAGGAGCGGATCATGAACACGCAGGACATTCGAGAGACGGTGCGAGAGCGGTACGGCAAGGTGGCGGAGACGTCGGTCGGCGAACCGTCGGGCTGTTGCGGCAGCGAGTGCTGCGGCGGCACGACGGTCTCGATGGAGGATCTCGGCTATAGCGCGGAGCAGAAGGCCGGATTGCCGGAAGGCGCCGACCTGGGCCTCGGTTGCGGCAATCCCCTCGCGCACGCCGCCGCGAAGCCGGGCGAGACGGTGCTCGACCTCGGGTCGGGCGCCGGCATCGACGCCTTCATCGCGTCGCGCGAAGTCGGCCCGACGGGGCGCGTGATCGGCGTCGACATGACGGCCTCGATGATCTCGCGCGCCCGCGCCAACGCCGTGAAGGGCGGCTTTCCGAACGTGGAGTTCCGTCTCGGCGAGATCGAGAATCTCCCCGTCGCCGACGGCACGGTGGACCTCGTGATCTCCAATTGCGTCGTGAATCTCTCGCCGGACAAGTCGCGCGTCTTCCGTGAGACGCTCCGCGCGCTTCGGCCGGGCGGTCGCGCGGTGTTGAGCGATCTCGTGCTGGTCGGCCCGCTGCCCGAATCCGTGCGCAATTCGGTCGAAGCCTACGTCGGCTGCGTCGCGGGCGCGTCGATGAAGGACGAGTATGTCGCGCTCATGCGCGAGGCCGGATTCGAGAAGGTCGAGGTGCTGGAGGAGAAGAAGTACGGCGCCGCGGCGTTCGGTCCCGACGAGAAGGCGGCGGCGGCGACCCTGGAGGCGGTCCGTTCGGTGAAGGTGCGGGGGTTCAAGCCGGCGGTCTAGTCGGCGACGCGGGCACGCCCTTCGCCGTCGAAGGCGATGACCGAGTGAACGGGCGCGAGCGGTTCGAGTTTGGCCCGCCCTCCGAGATAGTCCAGTTCCACGAGAAACGCGAAGGCGATCGGCGTGCACCCGGTCGCCTTTGTCAGTTGGTGCGCCGCGGCGGCCGTGCCGCCCGTGGCGATCACGTCGTCGGCGATGATCACGCGCGTGCCCGGCCGCAGGAGATCCGCGGGCGTCTCCAGCGCGGCGTTCCCGTATTCGAGCGCGTACTCCTCCTTGAAGGTCTTCCCCGGCAGCTTGCCCGGCTTTCGCGCCAGGAGAATCCCCCGGTTCCAATGGGCGCCGAGCGCGGCCGCCACGAGGAACCCGCGCGCCTCGATGCCGAGCACGAGATCGGGCGGCGCGGCGTCGAACGGCCGCGCGAGCGCGCGCACGGTGCGCGACCAGGCGTTCGCGTCGGCCCAGAGCGGCGTGAGATCGCGAAAGAGGATTCCGGCCTTCGGCCAGTCGTGAACCGGGCGGACCCAATCGGAGAGCGGCGCGTCGGGACGCGCCGGCGGCGACCATGGCATGGGCGGGAGGCTACTCGCCCATGCGCCGCGGGCGCAATTCCTCTCTTCGCCTCGAGGGCTTCGGGTAGACTCGCCGCATGCGAGTTCTCATCGGCGGCGCGAGCGGAATGATCGGCGGCGCGGTCGTTCGGCTGCTGACGGGGCGCGGGCACGAAACGCACCGGTTGGTTCGCGCGGGCGGCGCCGCAAGCGGAGGCGGTGAACGCGCGGCGAACGCGGGCGGCGCCGGCGCCACCGCCGCGGCCGGCGTTCCCTGGGATCCCGACCGCGGCATTCTCGACCCTGCCGCGCTCCGCGGCTTCGACGCCGTCGTCCACTTCGGCGGCGTGAGCATCGCGTCGGGCCGCTGGACCGTCGAGCGCAAGCAGGCGATCCTCGAGAGTCGCGTCCGTTCGACGCTCCTCCTGGCCGAACGAATCGCCGCCACGCCCGCCGCCGAGCGGCCGCGCGCGTTCGTGGTCGCCTCGGCGTCCGGCTACTATGGAAATCGCGGCGAGGAGCCGCTCCCCGAAACGGCCGCGCCCGGCGAGGGCTTCCTCGCCGACGTCTGCCGCGCGTGGGAAGAGGCCGCGTCGCCCGCCGCGCGCGCCGGCACGCGCGTCGCGCACGCGCGGATCGGAATGGTGATCGCCCGCGAGGGCGGCGCGCTCGATGCCATGCTCCTCCCTTTCCGGCTCGGGCTCGGCGGCCCGCTCGGAAACGGCCGGCAGTGGTGGCCCTGGATCTCCCTCGACGACGTCGCCGGCGTCTTCGCGCGCTTGGTGGAGGACGAGGCGATCGACGGCGCCGTGAACGCCGTCGCGCCGGAGCCGGTCACGTGCGCGGCCTTCGCTCGCGCGCTCGGGAAGGCGCTCCACCGGCCGGCGATCTTCCCCGCCCCCGCGTTCGCCCTCCGGCTCCTGCTCGGCGAAATGGCCGACGCGCTGCTCCTCGCCAGCACGAAGGCCGTTCCGGAACGCCTCGCGCGCGCCGGCTTCACCTTCCGCCATCCGCGGCTCGACGACGCGCTTCGCGCCGCCCTCGCGGGGTAGAATCGGGGCATGGCGGGCAAGCGGCTGGTCATCCTCGGCGGTGGATTCGCGGGACTCGACGTCGCGCGCGCCGTCGGTCGCTCGCGCGTGGCGCGCGAATACTGGGACACCGTTCTCATCGACAAGGAGAACTTCTTCCAGTTCAACCCGCTCCTCCCCGCCGTCGCGGTCGGCGCGGTGGAGACGCGCCACATCGTCTATCCCCTCCGCCAGATGGCGAAGCATCGCCACATCCGCTTCCACAAGAACAAGGCGATCCGCATCGACCTCGCGCGCCGCGAGGTGGTGCTCCACAACAACCTCGTGCAGCCCTTCGACGTCCTCGTGATCGCGCTCGGAAGCGTCACGAACTATTACGGCGTGCCGGGCGCCGAGGCGAACACGCGCCCCTTCAAGACCGTCATCGACGCCATGACCCTCCGCGCCCGCGTCGTCGAGCTGTTCGAAATGGCGGAGCAGTCGGAGTCGGTGGCGCAGCGGCGCCGGCTCCTCTCCTTCGCGATCGTCGGCGGCGGCGTCACCGGCGTCGAGGTGGCGGCGGAGCTGATCGAGATGGCGCGCGACACGCTGCTTCCGCGCTACCCGACTCTCTCGCCGCGCGAACTCTCGATCACGATCGTGGAGGGTGGCGATCGCCTGGTCGCGACCGCGAAGCCCGAGCACTCGGCGTACGTCCACCGCTTCCTCGAACGGCGCGGCGTGCGCATTCTGCTTCGCTCGCCGGTGAAGCGGGTGGAGCCGAAGCGGCTCTTCCTTCCGGACGGGGGCGAGGTGGAGGCCTTCACGCTCCTCTGGACGGCCGGCGTCCGTCCGCCCGATCTCGTTCGCGACCTCCCGCTCTCCTTCCACAGGGACGGGCGCGTGATCGTGGACGAACAGCTCCGTCCGCATCGGGCCGAGGGCGGCGTGTTGGAGGACGTCTACGTGCTCGGCGACTGCGCCGCCTCGCCCCGGCCCGACGGACGCTTCCAGCCGGCGCTCTCGCAGACGGCGATCGCGATGGGCGGTCAGATCGGCGAGACGCTCCGGCGCCGCGCGCATGGCCAGGAGCCGCTCCCGTTCCGCTTCAAGGACGCGGGCTACATCATCTCGCTCGGAAAACATTCGAGCGTTGTCTCGCTCTTCGGGGTATCCATATCCGGGAAGCTCGCGTGGCTCCTCTGGGCCGGCGCCTATCTCGTGAAGATGGTGGGACTGCGGAAGCAGATCGAGGTCGGGATCGACCATCTGACGCACTTCTTCTTCGATCACGACATGTCGCAAATCCTCAACCGCCGCGCGGTTCTTTCCGACGAGGAACTCAATCTGTCGCTCGCGGCCGAGCCCGTTGCGCCCCCCACCCGGGAGGCGTAGGCTTGTTCCGGGAGGATTACCTGCACGCCGGGCGCGGAGCGGCCGGCGACCCACTCAAAGGAGGAAGCACCATGAAGCGTCTTTTCACGGCCGTCCTGGCTCTCGCGTTGGTCACTCTCTTCGCCTTCTCGGGCGCGTTCGCGGCCGACGCGAAGAAGGAAGCCAAGTTGCAGAGCTGGACCGGCGAAGTGGTCGACCTCGGCTGCTACATGGGCCACGGCGCCAAGGGCGAGGGGCACAAGGAGTGCGGACTCAAGTGCGTCTCGAACGGCATGCCGATGGGACTCGTGGTCGGCGGAAACAAGGTCTACGTCCTCACGCTCAATCACGACAACGGCGACGCCTTCAACGCCTGCAAGACGATGGTCTCCCAGCAGGTGAAGATCGGCGGCACGCTGAACACCAAGGGCGGAATTCAGTCGATCGAAGTGACGACCGCGGAAGCGGTCGCCGCGCCGGCCAAGTAGTTTCGATTCGCGCGCGGGGGCCCGCACGGCCCCGCGCGCGTCTTCGTTCATGTTCCGACGCGCCCTTCCCCTCGTCCTCGTCGCCGCGGTGGTGCTCGCGCTCCTCGCCGCGGCCGACGCCGCGCGCCCGAGGCTCACCCCCGTCGAACGGGGCCGCCGCCTCGCGGAGGCGAACGGCTGCTTCGCCTGCCACGGCCCCGAAGGTTCGCGAGGAATTCCGAACCCCGGCCGCGCCGACCTCACCGTCCCCGGCTTCACGAGCACGCTCATGATGTACGCCGAGAACGAGGAGCAGGTGCGGGAGTGGATCCGCGACGGCGGCACGAAGACGCGGAAGGCGAGCAAGACCTGGCGGGCCGAGCGCGAGCAGGGCACTCTTCGCATGCCCGCGTTCGGGAAGCGGCTCACCGAGCGCGAAATCGACGACCTCGTCGCCTTCGTCCTCGCCGCCGCCGGCCAGTCCGCCCCGGCGGACTCGCTCCCCGCGGCCGGACTCGAGCGGGCGGCCGCGCTCGGCTGTTTCGGCTGCCACGGCATGGGCGGGCGCTACGCCCGGCCGAATCCCGGTTCGTTCAAGGGCTTCGTGCCGCCGTGGGACGGACCCGACTTCCCCGAACTCGTCGCCGATCGCGGCGAGTTCCAGGAGTGGGTGGAAGAAGGGGTGAGCCGGCGGTTCAAGGCGAACCGCGCGGCGCGCTTCTTCCTGCGCCGGCCGCCGCTTCACATGCCGGCTTACAAGAAGCAGTTACAGCCCGGGGATCTGAACGCGTTGTGGGCCTACGTGACATGGCTCCGAACGCCCAGCGCCCCTACGCCATAAGGACCACAGATTACGCCCCGCGCCGAGCGGTAGAATTCTCGGTATGAAACGACTCCTGCTGGCTGTGCTCACCGCGCTTCTGATGCTCCCGACCACCGACATCTCGAACGTCTCCGGCGCGCCCGCGCCCGCGGCGCCCGCCCCCAAAGGCCCCAAGAAGCAGGTCAAGGTCACGGGCGAACTGCTCGACATGGGCTGTTTCATCTCGCGCGGCCTGCGGGGCGATCTCCATCGCGAGTGCGCCACCAAGTGCATCAACAACGGCGTGCCGATGGGATTGATGACGGCCGACAGCACGGTCTACGTCCTCACCCAGAATCACGACCGGGCCATGGACGCGAAGAGCTTCGCCGGTTCCCCCGATCCCTACACGCAATTGAAGAACATGGCGTCGCTTCAAGTCGAAGTGATGGGATTCAATTGGGAACGAAACGGCGTCAAGTTCCTGGAAGTGAAGTTCGCGACGCTCAAGCCCGCCGCGGCCGCCACGCCGCCGAAGCCGGGTTCCTAGTCCAGCGAGGATCGACACCATGCGCCGCACCGACGACTCGCCCCGTGTGAACTCCCGCCCGACCTGGATCCGTCGCGCGTCGCTCGCGACCGTCGTTCTCGTCGCGCTCGCCGCCGGCGCCGCGATCGGACGAAGCACGTCGCCGCCCCCGCCGCCGAAGAACGTCGCGCCCGCGAAGGCCGCCGGCGAGAGGAAGAACGCCGCGGGGCTCAAGGTGGCCGACCGGCGCTTGGTCACCGTTCGAGGCGAGGTCGTCGACTACTACTGCTTCATCGAGAAGGGGCTGCGAGGACCGGGGCATCTCGAATGCGCGGTGAAGTGCGTGGCGGGGGACGTCTGCATGGGGATGTTCACGCAGCAGGGCGAGCTCTACATGATCTCGGTGAATCACCTTCGCGCCATGGATCCCTTGGCGTTCAAGGGAATCCCCGATCCGTTCAATCGCTGCCGCGGGCTCCTCAGCCAGACCGTCGATCTGACGGGCTATGCCATGGAGCGGCACGGGCAGAAGATTCTCGAGATCATGGACGTCAAGCCGGTGGGTCCTTCGACGAAAGGATAAGAAGCTCGTCGAGATAGAAGCTGAGGCGGCCTTCGCGCTCTTCCGGCGCGAGGGCCGTTTTCGCGCCCGGCGGCGCGTCGCGGAACATCGCGCGGAGCCGCGCCCGGGTCGGTTCGTCGACACCCTGCATCCCCGCCCAGAAGTCGAACTCCCGACGCTTGCGGAAGTGCTCCACGCGCGATACCCGAAGTCCCGCGTCGCGGAAGAACCCGACCCACTCCGTCTCGTTGAACGCGCGCTGGTGGCTCGGGTCGCGCGTCTTCTCGATCGCGTTGAAGTAGGCGGCGGACGCGGCGTCGGCGGGGGCGAGATTATCGATGACGATCACCGTCCCGCCCGGCGTCACCACGCGCGCGCACTCCCGCACGAAACGGGCGACGTCGGCGAAGTGGTGCGGCGCCACGCGGCAGGTGACGAGATCGAACTCGCCGTCGGCGAAGGGGAGGTCGCAGGCGTCCGCTTCGCGGAACGAGACGTTTCCGACGCCCTTCCCGCGGATGAAGCGTTCGGCCGCTTCGAGCATCTCGCGCGTGAGGTCGGAGGCGACGACGTGGCGGACGTGCGGCGCCAGGGCGAGGGCCGTGTGGCCCCCGCCCGTGGCGATGTCGAGCACGTTCCAGTCGGATTTCGGCGCGGCGAGCGCGAGGAGCCGGTCGAGACTCTCGCTCGACTGGTGGTCCCGGCTCGAGACGTAGCGTTCGGCGTGCGCGCCGAACTGACGGCGCGATAGTTCGCGCGCGTCCTCCACGGGGCTAGGCCGCCTTGGCGCGGCCCGCCCGCTTGGCCGTCATGCGGCGCGAGCGCTTCTTCGCGGCGCGCGGGGCCCGCTTCTTCGACGCGACGCGAGCCGTCCGCTTCTTCGCGGCCGCCTTCTTCCCGCGCTTCGCGCGGGGCGGCGCCGCCACCCCCGCGATGGCGCGAAGTTCCCGGGCGCCCTTCTTCCGGAGATCCTGCCAGGCGAGCACCGTCTGGCGGCGCGGCTTCGTGCGGCCCGCCTCCCAGAGGTAGATCGAAAGGCTCGACACGCCGAGGAGCCGCGCGTAGGCCTTCCGGCTCATGCCGAGCGAGTCGCGGTGCTTCCGCATCAGCGCGGAGGAGAAGCGTGCCCGGCGCCCGTCGGCGCCCCGGCCCGCCA
>DASTSZ010000002.1:0-2494 GCA_035760425.1 Candidatus Eiseniibacteriota bacterium
TTCCGCCCGGGGACGCGCTCTGGGACGCCATCGCCGAGCGCGACCGGCTGCTCTTCCATCCCTACGAGTCGTTCGAACCGGTGCTTCGCCTGCTCCGCCTCGCCGCGGAGGATCCGGGCGTGCTCGCGATCAAGCAGGTGCTCTATCGCACCTCCTCCACGTCCGAGGTGATCCGCGCGCTCGAGCGGGCGGCGCAGAATGGGAAGCAGGTGACCGTGCTGCTCGAGCTGCAGGCCCGCTTCGACGAGGAACGCAACGTCGCGTGGGCGGCGCGCCTCGAGGACGCGGGGGCCACCGTGCTCTACGGACTCGCGGGATTGAAGACGCACGCGAAGGCGCTCCTGATCGTCCGCCGCGGCCCGGGCGGGATCGAGCGATACGCGCACGTGGGCACGGGGAACTACAACGAGCGGACCGCGCTCGAGTACTCCGATATCTCGCTGCTGAGCGCGGACGACGATCTCTGCGCCGACCTGACCGCGTTCTTCAACGTCGTCACCGGATACTCCGAGCCGCTCCCGTGGCGGCGGCTCGCCATGGCGCCGCTCGGCCTCCGCGCGAAGTTTCTCGGCCTCATTCGCCGGGAGATCGATCGAAGCGGTCCCGAAGGCGCGGGGCAGATCCGCGCCAAGATGAACTCGCTCGTCGACAAGGAGATCATCGACGCGCTCTACGAGGCGTCGGCCGCCGGCGTGAAGATCGATCTGAACGTGCGCGGCTCCTGCCTCCTGCGTCCCGGGGTGCCGGGCCTCAGCGAGAACATCCGCGTGGTGACGATCGTCGACCGCTTCCTCGAGCATAGCCGCGTCTTCGAGTTCCGAAACGGCGGCGACACGGAAGTCTTCATCGGGAGCGCGGACTGGATGCCGCGCAATCTCGATCGGCGCGTGGAGCTGGTCGTGCCGATCATCGATCCCGAGCATCGGGCGCGGCTCTCGCGCATTCTCGACGCGTTCTTCATGGACAGCGTGAAGGCGCGCGATTTCAAGGCGGACGGCACGCTGTCGCGCCGCGACGGGCGGCGGAAGCCGTTTCGCGCGCAGGAACACTTCTGGCAGGAAGCCCGCGACCGCGCGGAGCGCGCGGGAGACCCCGACCGGAGCGCCTTCCGGCCGCGGACACGGCCAACCTAGGAGGGGAACGCCATGGCGAACTTCGTGCAGCGAATGATCGGCGCGGCCACGTTGAACGTGCCGGTCGTCGAGGAGATCGAGGCGGACACCGAATACACGGTGCCGGCGCTCGGCGTGGTCGTGCTCGCCTCCATCGCGGCGGCGGTCGGCGGGTTCGCGGAGGGAGGCGTTCAGGCGGCCGGCGTGCTGCTCGTCTCGTCGCTCTTCGGATGGGTCTTCTGGGCGTTCATGACCTGGCTGATCGGGACGAAGATCCTCCCGACGCCCGATACGAAGTCGGACATGGGCGAACTCCTGCGCACGATGGGCTTCGCGCAGAGCCCGGGGCTCCTGCGGGTCTTCGGAGGGATTCCGCTCCTCGGGAGCATCGTGAACTGGGTCGTGATGATCTGGCTGCTCGTGGCGATGATCGTGGCGGTGCGGCAGTCGCTCGACTACAAGAGCACGCTTCGCGCGGTGGTCGTCGTCGGGATCGGCTGGATTCTGAACTGCATCATCTTCCTCGCGGCGATGTCGATCGTCGGCATCGGCGGGATGATCGCGGGATCGTAGGAGGGCGGCGCGGCGCCCTCCGCGCGGGCTTCGCGCCCGATCCTAGTACCGAACGTCGAGCGCCAGGCGCGCGAGCCACGCGGTCCGCGTGACGCCGTCCGCATGGCGCTCGTTCTCGATGCGCCGGTAGCCGAGTCCGACCGTGGCGTCGAGCCGATCGCTCGGGATCCACCGCAAGTCGCCCCAGACTTCGCGGCGCCGTTCCACCACGCCGAAGAGCCCGGCGTTCGAGACCGAGCCCATGCTGGTCTGCCACGCCTCGCCGAGATACCCCTCGCCCTGATTCACGAACTCGCCGCTCCAGCGCGCCTGCCAGTCGCGCGAGAGATCGAACCCCACCTCCATCCAGACGGCCTCGACGTCGGGCCCGAGCGCGAAGCCGAGCGGCCGCTCTCGATGGACGAAGTTCTGGCCGTACTCCGTGGCGTAGGTGAAGCGCCGCACGCGGGTGTACTCGGCCAGGATGTGCGCGGTGTGCTCGCTGCCGTACGGGCGGTGGCTTCGGAAGCCGAGTTGGTACGCGAGCCGGTCGGGCATCTCCTTGTTCTCGGTCGCGATGTCGTCGAGGAGGACTTCGCCGTAGAGCGTGACCCAAGGGCTCAGGCGTGTGACCGCGTCGAGCGAGACCATCACGTTCGCGCGCTCGAGGCCGCGCACGGAGTCCGTCGACGCGTCTCGAATATGAATGCGCTCCACGATCGCGTAAGGGATGAGACCCGACGCGTAGAGAAGATCGATCCCCTGGCTCCGGTAGCGCACCGCCTCCGCAAGGCCGATCGAGAGCCATCCCTTGTCGGTGAACTCGATCC
>DASTSZ010000003.1:0-5801 GCA_035760425.1 Candidatus Eiseniibacteriota bacterium
CCACGGGCCTCGCGTTGCTGCTACTTCAACCTCACATCTCGACTTTGGCGAACTCCACGCGCCGATTCATGGCGCGCCCCTCCGGCTTCGCGTTCGCCGAGAGCGGCTGCGTGTCGCCCTTGCCGTCGGTCTGGAACCGCTCCGCGGCGATGCCGAACTGCGTGGCCAGGACGGCCGCGACCGCGGCGGCCCGCCGCTTGGAGAGATCGAGATTCGCCGGCGCCTTGCCCACGTTGTCCGTGTGGCCGGTGATCTTCAGCTTCACGTCGGGCTTCGCCTCGAGGTAGGCGGCGATCTGGCGAAGCACCGGCGCCGACTCGGGCTTCACGACGTCGGAGCCGGTGTCGAATTGAATGCCGTAGGTGACGAGCTTCCCCTCCGCCAGGAGATCCTTCGCGGGGCGGCACCCCTCGGCGAAGCGGACGTTCGTGATCATCGGCCGCACCTTCATGCCGGGCGCCCAGAGGCGGAAGTCGAACTCGGCGACCTTGCCGGGGCCGGTGACGTCGGGCGCGCTCGCGAGCCGTTCGCGATCCATGTAGATCTTCAGCGCGGGGCCGCGGCCCATGAACATGACGTGATGGCGAGCCGTGGGCGCCGTTCCTTCGAGCGCGGTCGACGAGAAGATCGGACCGCAGCGGAAGCTCATGTTCTTCCCGCTGTGCGGGTACATGGTTTCCCAGACCGTGTCGTCCTTCTCGGTCACCGCGTAGACCGACAGATAGGAGCCGGTGTCGAACCCGAGGGCGTCGAACTCGAGCGTCCAGAACTCGGGGAGGTTTGCAGGCGCCTTCATGCGGATGTGGCCGTCGTCGCTCATGCAGCGAAGCCAGCGCTCGCCGTCCAACTCGGCGACCTCGAAGGTCCCCGAACTCAGCTTCCACTTGGCGGGAAACTCGCCGAGTTCGTCCTGCGTGAAGTCGTCGAAGAGGATCAGGCTGTCGCCGGAGACGAAGTCGAATCGCGTCGAAACGGAGGAGACCTTTCCCGCCCCCGCGCCTTTCCCGGCCGCGGGCTTCTCGCCGGCGCCTTCGGCGGCGGCGCCGGACCCGTCGCCCTCCTCGGCGGCCTCCGCCTCCTTTCCGGTCACCGCGCTCTCGGCGTCGCCGGCCGCCTTGTCGACCCCTTTGTCGAGGGTCTGGTCGGTCTTCTCGGTCGCCTTCTTCTCGATCTTCTTCTTCAGTTTGTCGAACGGCCCGGCCTCGGCAAGGGTCGCCCCGGCAACGAGAACGAGCAGAAGCACCAAGGCAATGACCAGCTTCCAGATATCTCTGCGGTACATGCGTCCCTCCCCCGCGTCGCATGCGGCGTCGTGTGGCGCTCGGCGGGCCCTCCGGCCCGGTCCCTTCGATCCGTAACGCGCAGTTCGGGCAGGGATTGGGTCATGAATTCGGGGGATGGCGGGGGCGATTGACCCCCTTCGCGGGCCCTGCCTACACTGGGCCGATATGCGCCCGCCGAAAGGGGTTTCCGGCCGCGACCCGTCGCGGTGGCTCATGACGGCGGCCGTCCTGACCGTCGCTGCCGTCTCCTTCTTGGCGTTCCGCGGGACCCTCGGCCACGAGTTCGTGAGCTGGGACGACGACGTCTACGTCTACGAGAATCCCGCCTTCACGAACCTCTCCTCCGCGCGCGTCGCCTGGCTCCTCTCCAGTTTCTATTACTACGCCTACATCCCCGTCACGCTCCTCAGCCACACCGCCGACGTCCTCGTCGGGGGGATGGACCCCCGCCAACACCATCTGACGAACGTCCTCCTGCACGCCGCGAACAGCGCGTGGGTGCTGCTGCTGGGTTGGGTCCTGCTCTCGCGATCGGGCGCCGTGGGCCCGGCGGGGTCGGCACGGAGTCGCGCGTCGGCGATCGCCGGCATGGGGATCGCGGCCGTCTTGTTCGCCGTCCATCCGTTGCGGGCGGAGTCGGTCGCGTGGGTCTCGGATCGGAAGGATCTGCTCTGCGCCTTCTTCTCGTTGCCGGCGGCGATCGCGTACCTCGTCTATTCGAGCCGGCGAGGCAAGGCGCGCGCGGGACGGTGGCTCGCGGCCTCGTTCGCGCTCTTCGTGCTCGCGATTTTGTCGAAGTCGACGGCCGTCGCGTTTCCGCTCGTGCTCGTGATTCTCGACTGGTGGCGGGGCCGCGACGGCGCCGGCCGGCTCCGCGAGAAGCTCCCGTTCGTACTCGTCGCCGCCGCCATCGCCGCCCTTTCGCTCGCGCTCGCGCCCCACACGACGCCGTCCTATTCGGTCTCGCATATCTCCGGCGTGGAGTGGCTGCTCTTCCCCTTCTATTCGCTCGCCTTCCCGCTCTATAAGACGCTCCTGCCGCTCCATCTGAGCCCGATCTATCCGCGCGTCGGGTCCGAGGGGATGTGGCTCGGCCTGGCGGCCGTGGCGATCGTCACCGGAGGCGCCGCCCTGCTCGCGCGACGCGGCCGAAGGGCGCCCCTCGCCGCCTGGCTCGTCTATCTGGTCTTCCTCCTCCCGAACATCGCGGGGCTCGGCTCGGGCGCGCAGCCGGTCGCCGATCGATATTCGTACCTCTCGACCATCTCGCTCTATCTACTCCTCGGCGCCGGGATCGCCGCGGCGTGGGGGTCGGGGGCTGTCGCGCGGCGCGGCGCGGCGGCGATCGGGGGCGGCGCGCTGATCGTGCTCCTGCTCGGCCTCGCGATCCCGCAGGCCTCCCAATGGCGTTCGTCCGTGTCGCTCTGGGAATTCGTGGTGACGACCTTCCCCGCGACCCGCGACTACACGGACGCGTACGTGAACCTCGGCGTCGCGTACGAACAGGCCGGCCGCCGCGCCGACGCGCTTCGCGTGCTCGAGAAGGCCTTCTCGACGGATCCGGCGAACGCCAAGGTGCTGCACAATCTCGGCATGATTTCCTACCTCGATGGAAACCGACAGCGGGCCTTAGAATGCTTCCGGCGAGAAACGGAGGTCGATTCGCATCCCGCGCAGGCCTACTTCAACCGGGCCCTGGCCGCGGAATCGCTCGGGCTCCACGACGAGGCGCTGGCTTCGATGGTTCAGGCCGCGCGGCTGGGGTCGAAGGATGCGCAGGAAGCTCTGAACTCGCGCGGCATTCCCTGGGAGAGAGCGACACCTTGAAGAAAGCCGCGGCCGCCCCCTCGCCGGGACAACCCCTCGTCCTCCTCGGCCTCGCGCTGGCCGCGATTCTCCTCGCGATTCACGTGCGCGCGTACTTCTTCCTCACGGACGACGCGTTCATCTCCTTCCGCTACGCGCAGAATCTGAGCCAGGGCCACGGGCTCGTCTTCAACCCGGGCGGGGAGCGCGTCGAGGGCTACACGAACCTGCTCTGGGTCTTGATCCTCGCCGGCTTCGACGCGCTGGGGCTCGCGCCCGAGCGAGTCGCGAACGTGCTCAGCGTCGCGGCGACCGCCGCGCTCGTCGCGCTCGTCGTTCGCTTCGTCTGGACGCGCGCGCCCCGCGGACAAGCGTGGGTCGCGCTCCTTCCGGCCCTCTTCCTCGCCTCCACGCGGAGCTTCGCCGTCTGGGCGAGCAGCGGACTCGAGACGCGCCTCTTCGAACTGCTCCTCGTCGCGGGGCTCTTCCGACTCGTCGAGGCGATGGAGGCGCACGAAGAGAGCGGACCGCCGCGACTCGGCGCCGCCCCCTGGCTCTTCGGGTTGGCGGCCCTCACGCGCCCCGACGGCGCGCTCATCGGCGGGTGCGTGATGCTCGCGGCGGCGGGCTACCGCGGGTGGACGGCGCGGCGCGCGCCGTGGGGCGACCTCGCCGCGTGGTGGCCCCTTCTCGCGCTCGTCGGCGCGAACACGGCGTTCCGTCTCGCCTACTACGGCGAGTGGCTCCCCAACACGTACTACGCGAAGGTGGGCGGCCACTTCGCGTGGGCTCGAGGGGCGCGCTATCTCGCGGCCTTCGCCCTCGAGTACGGCGCGCTCCTCTGGCTCCCGGCGATCGCCGTGGCGATCGGCTGGTTCGCGAAGCGAAAGGCGCTCCTCGTTCCGATCCTGATCGCCGCCGCGATCGTCCCCCACGCGCTCTACGTCGCCGCCATCGGGGGCGATCACTTCGAATACCGCCCTCTCGACGTCTATCTGCCGCTCCTCTTCGTCCTCGTGGCGGTGGGCGCCGGCGCCTGGGCGACCACGCGGGCACGCGCGTGGGGCGCCGCGGCATACGCGGCGCTGATCGTGGTCGGGCTCGTTTGGCTACCGCTCCGCTCGCATCGCGAGTTCCCGCCGAGCTATCTGCCCGGGTTCCCGGGCGCGTTTGCGAAGACGCTCCCCGAGGGCGAGCAATTCCTCTCGCCCGATCGCGATCCGCTCTTCCGTCTCCCGATCCTCCGCGGCGTCGCCGTCGCGCATCGGGATCTCATCCGATCCCTCACGACCGAACTCGCGGGCGTCCGCCAAGAGGAGCACCGGCTCTTCTTCGAGAAGGTCTCGGACGAGGCCGAGAAACTCGAGGCGCTCCTCGCGTCAGGGGTGCTGCCGCGCGACCTCTACGTAGCCCTCTCCTGCGTCGGCGTCGTCCCCTATCGCACCGGCCTTCGCACGCTCGATCGCCTGGGGCTCACCGACGCGCACGTCGCGCGCTCCGCGCTCGTGAGCGACATGGTGGCGCACGGAAAGGTCGCGACGATCGGCTATGCGCGCGAGCGGGGCGTCGACCTCTGGTCCGCCGAGCCGGTCCTCCTCGTCTGTCCCGCCGGCACGAACCGCCTCGAGGACGCCATTCGCCGCGGGCAGGCCGAATCGAGCGAGTTCTACGCCGCCGACCTCGGGTCGGGCGACTTCCTCTTCGTCCAACTGCCGCAGGGACTGGAGCAGGCGAGGCGGCGCCTGCCGCGCGTCGCGCTGAAACCGGTCGGCGATCCCGCGATCGCGCGCGCCTACGTGCGCGCCTTCCTGCCGGAGTTCGAGGGCTACGTGCGGCAGGGGCGCGTCACGCCGGGCCGCGTGCAGCGGCTCGGGGAGATCGCGGTGCTCGCGGGGGATCTCGAATCGGCCGCCCGCGTCTACGACGCGGGGATCGGGGCCTGGCCGACGAACTGGCAGTTCCACTGGATGCTCGCCATCGCCCGGAAGCAGTCGGGCGACGACGCGCGGGCGACGGCGGCGCTTCGCGAGGCGATGTCGCTGCTTCAGGCGGCGGGCGACGCGGCCGGGGCGGCGCGCCTCGCGGGGATGTTCGAGCAACTCCGCCGCACGCCCTGATCCGTCTGGCCCGCCCGACGCGACGCCGCGGGCGCGCCGCGCGCCCGGCCGCGAATTCGACCGCAACCGCCGGATAGCCGCTCCCCGCCCTCCCGAATCAGAATGGGTGCGTCCACCACCACGAAGGAGGCACCCATGTCGTTCCGTGTCCGAGGACTTTCCCCCGAACCATTCGCGCCCCTCTTCGCGCTCGGCGACGAGGAACTCGCCGAGAGAGGCATCGTTCGCCGAATCGCGGATGAGCCGAACTCGTTCCCCTGCCGCGTTTCGCTCGAGGACGCCGCCCCGGGCGAGGAGGTCCTGCTCCTCCCCTACCGGCACCATCCCGGCCCGTCGCCCTACCAGGCCTCGGGGCCCATCTACGTGCGGCGCGCGGCGACGCAACCGTACGACCGCGTCGACGAACTCCCCGCGATGCAGCATCGGCGGCTCTGCTCCGTGCGGGCGTACGACGACGCGGGGTTCCTGGTGGTGGCGGAAGTCGTGGCGGGGGCGGAACTGGAATCGCAGGTGCGGCGCTTCTTCGAGCGGCCGGAGGCGGCGTGGATCCACGTCCACAACGCTCGACCCGGATGCTTTGCCTTCCGGGTCGAGC
>DASTSZ010000004.1:0-5313 GCA_035760425.1 Candidatus Eiseniibacteriota bacterium
GCGAGGGAGATTCGGCCGTTCGACAGGCTTGAGATGTAGACACGTGGGGACGACGAATCGCCGGGCACCCGAGGCGGGGCCGACTGGTTCTGATCGAGGAAGACGGCTCCCACCGTGTCGACGTCTCTTCCGGGAAACGGGAGCGCGACCCTGGATAACGCTGGGAAGTAGGGCGCGCACGGCGCAGGCACCTCAGTGCTCGAGTGCGCATCCGCCAGCGCCTTGCGAGATCCGCCAGGGTCGGGGGCGCCCGCCGTCGCCTCGCTTCTCCAATCCATCAAGCGAAGATCAACTCGAGTCGTCGCGTTCGCGGCAACACGCACATGACCCTTCTCGCACGGGTTGTACCCCTTGGTCCGCGCCACTAACGTGCGGCGCCCAGCCGGGACATTGGTGATCGAGTAGGTACCGTCCGACTTCGATACGCCCTCCAGCATGCCCCGCTTGACGAAGATGCTCGGGTACCGAATCCCCCGACCCTGCGCGTCCGTGACTCTGCCTGTGATCCGCCCGAGACCGGGATTGATGAGATCCAAGTCCGCGTCGGGTCTCAGTTCCCCCGCATAGGCCATTTTCGACATCGGCCCCCGAAACCGAATCAGCCAATGGCAGCGCTCGTAGAGCGAGTCGGGCCCCGGAAGGACGACGGTGAATCCCGATACCACGGTATCCGGGGGAATCCCGCCCCGTTCCATCATGTCGGCCGTGAGTTTCCAGCCGACCGTGAAGGTCGTCGGATCCTCGGCCTGCACGGGCGCGCAATCCCAGCCGGGGGGCGAGTATGCGGTGTCGGGTGGAGCGTGGGGACGGGCGCCCGTGAGTTCGCAGACTTCCGCTTGGACGTCGTAGCCGACCTGGATCACGGTGAGCGTGTCGCGACTTCGGTTCGAGACGGTGTAGACGTATCTGAATTCGTCGCCGACTCTCTCCGAGTGAACTCCGATCTGTACGACTGGATCGAAATCAGGCTCGGACGCGTCCATGCTGTCGCAAGGCGCCTCGGCGGGCGCCGGCAACGGGGCCACGAGCCACGCCACTGCAAGAAGTACGGATGCCGATGTCCGCTTGACTCCTGATGAGATGGAGAGGGGCCGTTGGGACATGTCTTGGGCCTCGCGCCGGGCCTTCCGAGGGGGGAGATCGTCTCCATCGTACCATCACGGCTAGGTCGCGAATCCGTCGACTTCCGGATACCAGGTGAGGCGGTTGATGCGGGTACTTTGGCGGCCCTGGGGCTGCTCTACCTCAGGAGAACCATTCTCCGCTGCCGGGTCCAACCGGCTGCGCGGGCTTCGTAGAAGTAGACGCCGCTCGCGACGGGGGCGCCGTGATCGTCACGGCCATCCCAGATCGCCTCGCTCGCTCCGGCGGGCCGGACCTCATCGAGAAGCGTCCGAACCAATCGTCCGGACGAGTCGAAGACCCGTATGCCGACCCGACACTCGGTCGGCAGGTCGAACTCAATCAGAGTGAAGGGATTGAACGGATTGGGGCGGTTCTGCCGGAGCACCATGGCGGGTTGCGGCACGTTGCTCCACGTGGGCGACCCCAGCTGGGCGAGGTCATAGTCGGCTCGCTCCAGCTCCTGCGTGCGGCTGCAGAGGTTCGTGGCCAGCAGCGGGAACGTGCTACCCACCGGCCAGCCCCGCCCGGTCCACCAATCGCTCTCCATGGTGTACGCGTAGACGAGATACGTGCCCTGGAGCTGGAATTCGAACCCGCAAGACACCTCCGATCGCTCGGCGTAGATCTCGACGATGCGGAGCGGCGGTCCCTTCCACCCTCGAGACACCACGAGGCGCCAGCGGATCATGTCGCCGCTCGAGATAACCTGGACCGAATCACCGTTGTAGAGAATGTAGCGCGGCGGAGGTTCTTCGCGGCTGATCACGGTTCCGACGAATACGTTGTCGGACAGCGATAGCGCGCCGAGGGGGTCGATCCAAGCGCAAGTGCACGCAGAAGCGTTCGACGCACTCACCGCGAACCCCAAAATCGCGGCCAGCCCCATGCCGATGAAACCCTTCATGCCGACCCTTCTCTCACGGCGTGCGCATCGCCCCTTGAATGTACGCCTCCACCTGCTGCCGCAGCACCGGAAGCGAGACCGCGCCGTTCCCGAGTACCGCGTCGTGGAAGTCCTTGATGTCGAATCGCGTGCCAAGCTTCGCCTTCGCCTCATCGCGAAGCCTCAGAATTTCCATCTGACCGATCTTGTAGGCGAGCGCCTGGGCGGGCCACGTCAGGTAGCGATCGACCTCGTTCACGATGTTGTTCTCGGCCAAAATGCTGTTCTCCATCATGTAGTCGATCGCCTGCTGACGGCTCCATCCCTGCGCGTGCATCCCCGTGTCCACGACGAGCCGGCAGGAGCGCCAGGCGTCGTAGGAGAGCATCCCGATTCGGTCGAGGTCGCTCGAATAGAGCCCCATCTCGTCCGAGAGACGTTCCGCGTAGAGTCCCCACCCCTCGACGAACGCGGTCACCCCGACATGCTTCCGGAACTCCGGAATCCCCGACAACTCCTGCGCCACGGCGATCTGGAGATGATGACCCGGGACGGCTTCGTGGAACGCGAGCGCCTCCGCCTCGTAGCGCGGCCGCGTCTCGGGAAGGTAGGTGTTGATCATGTACGTGCCGGGACGGCGTCCGTCCGACGAGGGCTGCCGATAGTAGGCGATGGTGGAGTAGGGCGCCTCGTGCATCCCCATCACCTTCACCTCGCACGGCGCCTTCGGCTGGATCTTCCCGAACCATTGAGGCACCGCGGCCTGCGCGCGCGCCAACGTCTCCCGCGCCTTCGTCTCCACTTCGGCCGAGGTCTTGAAGTGCGTCTCGGGCGATTCCCGGAGGCGCTTCTGGATTTCGGCGATGTCGGAGGTTCTGAGAACGCGCTGCCCCAGCTCCGCCAGGTCGCGTCGGAACTTGGCGACTTGGTCGAGACCGATCTGGTGAAGCTCCTGCGGATCCATTTCCAAGGAGGTGCGCGCGCGGATCATGCTTCGATAGCAGTCGATCCCGCCGGGCAGCGCCGCCAGCCCCGCCTTCTCGGGCGGACGCGCGGCGGGGAGAATCCGGGTCGTCAGAAACGCCTGGTAGCGGGCCATCGCGGGCCGGAGCGTCTTCGAGATCGCGGCGCGGAGTTTCTTCGTAACCTCGGCGCACTCCGCCTTCGCCCAGTCGCGATGCTCCGCGAGCGCGGGCTTCCAGACGCCAAGGCTCTCGTCCGCGGTCTTCGCGAGCCGATCGAGCTGCTCGATCGTCTTTCGCACGGCGTCCCGGCTCGCGACCTTCCCCTTCGCGAGGCCTGACTCTAGATTCGCGATCTCGGCGTCGATGTAGCGCCCCGACGCCTCGATTCGCTTCACGAATTTCGCCAAGTCCTTCGGCGTATCGATGATCGTGTAGTCGGGCAGGCTCATGAACATGACGTGCGGGCCGTTCATCGGGTCCACGACCCACTCCTCGAACCCGCAGGAGATCTGCGCGAGTTCGGTTTCGACCTCGGTGATCAGGGCGGTGCGCGTGAGGCGATCGTTCGCCGAGAGATCGCCTTCGGGGATCGCCCGCGCCCGCTCGAGCACGCGCGTGAGCCTCGCGCGGTCCTTCGCGATGCCGGCGGGCGTGTTGTCGCTGAGGCGGTCGTCGTACCGCGGATCCCCCACGCTCGTGGCCCAGGTCGGGCTGGCTTCGAGCGTCCCCTGCCAGAAGTCGTCGCTCAGTTTGGCGAGATCGGCGGAAGGCGTCGACGCCGGCGCGGCGCCGATCCACGAGACGAGCGCGAGGGCCACGGCCGCGGATCGGCCGGCGCCTACGAGGAAATCGATTCCGGGAGTTCTACTCATGAGGTGCGGGCTCCATTTCATCGGGGTGAACGCCTACTTCCGCCGCGCCGCCGCGCACGCATCCGCGCGCGACCGGGCGCCGGCGCCGCGCCACAACTTCTCCGCCGCTTCCCATTCGAGCGATTCGGCGGCTGCGTCGCCGGTCGTTCGAAGCAGGCCGGCGAGACGCTCGTGAAGCGGGGCCATCTCCAGGGGCGCATCGAGTTCGCGCCAGAATCGCAAGGCGGCTCGCAGCGTCGCGATCGCCTCCTCCGTGCGGCCCTCGGCCGCGGCCAGTTCACCGCGGGCGCGGGTGAGCGCGCCATGCTGCGCCGGAGTGACGTCGCCGTCTTCGATACTCGCCGCAGCCTCCAACGCTTCGCGCGCGCGGCCCGCATCCCCCGCCACAGCCGCGGCACGAGCCAGCCCTGCGAGAAGTAGGCGACGGCGCTGCCGGCAGGGCCACGACGGATCGTCGATGGCGAGGGCCAGCGCCCGCACCGCTTCCGCCGCCTCGCCCCGTTCGATCAAGAGTTCGGCCCATCCCGGGCAGGGATCCCATCCGACCGTGCGCGCGCGCTGGAAGGCTTCCGCCGCGCCCACCAGATCGCCGCGCGCTCTCAGCACATCGCCGTAGAGCCGCTCGGCGTCCCCCACCGCCCACGGCGCGCTCTGCACGAGATCGCCGCGCACCTCCACGAGTTCGCGCTCCGCGGTCTCGAGATCCCCCTTCGCGGTGAAGACCTCGGCGCGGTGCATGCGGCAGACGGCCGGAAACGTCGTCGTGGTCGCCCGCTCCGACCATCGGGTGAAGCCTTCGGTCCAGTGCGCGGCGCGCGCCCAATCGCCGCGGTTCTGGCAGATGTAGACGAGCCCGCAATAGACGAGCCCCGCGAACCACGGCGCCACGTCGCCTCCGAGGACGGCCGCGGCGGCTTCGTCCTGGTAGGCGAGTCCGCGGCGGACCTCGCCGCGCGCGACGCAGACGTGGCCGAGGTAGATGAGCGAGACCGCCTCCAGATCGTAGTCCTCGATCGATCGTGCCAACTCGAGCGCCCGCTCGGCATGTTGGAGGGCCTTGTCGTGCTCCCCCGACGCGAGGGCGATGCGGCCGGTGATCCACTCGAATTGCGCGAGTTCCCGGCTCGGCTTCTCGTTCTCTAAGAGGCGCGCGGCCCGCTGCTGCCACCCGTTCGCCACCGTGATCCGGCGCCCTTCCAGATGGACCTGCGCGAGGAGGATCGCGGCGCGAGCCGCCCCGCGCGGATCGGACGCGGCCGAGTGCGCGGCGGCGGCGCGCTCGAGGAACGGCACCGACTCCTCGGGGCGGCCCAAATTGAGCCGACACCAGGCCGCGCGTTCGAGATCGGGGGCGAGGAGGGCCTTCGCGCGGTCCGCCTCGTCGAACGCGGCGAGGGCGGTCTCCCACTCGTTTCGCTCGAAGGCGCGACGGGCACGCGTGACCGCGTCGGACTTGCGGGAGGAGCCG
>DASTSZ010000005.1:0-5302 GCA_035760425.1 Candidatus Eiseniibacteriota bacterium
GAGCGACCCCGACGGAGACCCGATCAGCTGCGCCTGGCAATTCGGGGACGGCAGCCAGGGAGGCGGGTTCTCCCTCGCGCACATCTACGACACCGCGGGCGTCTTCAACGTGACGCTGACGGTGAGCGATCGACAACTCTCGGCATCGGCATCGACCACGGCGACCGTGGAAGACTTCCTGGCATCCCAAGTCTTCACGACCAATGCGAACCGAGTCCTCCGCCTCGGATCCGGCAAGTCGACGTGGTGCGTGCAGCTCGAGGCGCTGAACGGCGCCTACCAGTACAGCGACCTGGATCCGACGAGCCTCAATCTCTACGTCGGCATCCCGTCGGTTCCCGCGCTGCTCGACAAGTCGAGCGTCGGCGCCGACAAGAACGGCAATGGCGTGGAGGAGCTGACCCTCTGCTTCTCGAAGGAGGCGCTTCGGGCGGCTCTCTCGTATCTCCCGCGCGGCACCACGACGAGGACCTTCGCGGTCTATGGGAACACGCTGAGCGGGAGCCGGATCTGGTCGGAGTTCGAGGCCACCGTCTCCTCGCCCGGCGGATTGCTCTCCTCCTCGGTCTCGCCGAACCCGATGAACCCCGAGGCCGTTCTCACCTTCGTCACGTCGCGAAGCGGGTGGGCGCGCGTCTCGCTCTTCGATCTGCAGGGCCGTCTCGTGCGGCGCGTGCTCGACCAGACCACGCTCGACGCCGGCATCCATGACGTCCGCGTCGACGGTCTTCGCGACGACGGCGCCCGGCTGCCGTCTGGCGTCTACTTCTACCGAGTGGAGACGGCGGAAGGCGCCTCGCTCGGAAGGCTCGTCGTCGCCAAATAGGAAGGGCGGCGAGGACGCTCGCCCTCCGCGTCACATCGCCGCCCCCCAGCGCCCGGCAGGGTCGTGTTCGCCCGCCCCGCCGGGGCCCATCCGAGTCGCGGGTCCGCCCCGCGCGCTAGTGCGTCATCAGCAGCGGCCGGAACTTCGTGAACGCGAAGCAGGGTTCCGTCGCGAAGGTGTTCAGGATCTCCGCCCGGCGCTGCAGGTCGAAGAAGCTGTGCGACACCCCCGGCTGCTCGGGGTCCACGACGTTGAACGGCGTGCCCGGCGGATCGCCGATCAGGAACTTCGAGACGAACGGCGCCGATCCGAACGCCGTGTTCCCGATGTGCGTGAACGGGGTGTCCGTCTCCCGTCCATGGCAGGCGTTGCACGTGTTCAGCGAGAAGTGAAACCGCGTCTCGCGATTGGTGCCCGCCGCGTCCCACCAGTCGCTGATGTTGTTCGGCGCCGCGCCGCCCATGAAGGGCTGGAGATCGGGGAAGGGGAGATCGGCGGGGACGACGTGCCGATCGGCGAGAATGTCGGCGTCGTTGCTGTTGATCCACGCGGCCAACTTCGCCTCCTGCGGCGCGCCGATCTGCCCGTTGTAGACCGCCATCTCCGGCGTCTGCTTCACCGCCACCTCGCGCAACTGCCCCGCGTCGATGTCGGACGCGGCGATCTGGAACTCCCGTAGCTCCCACGGACTCGCCAGCGCGATCTCGTTCGTCCGAAGTTGGTTCAGCGCGCTTCCGTTCGGCTTCCCGGGGTCGGCGTTCGCCCTCGCGAACTGCTCGGTGATCGCCTCGAGCGCCGTGTTGTACGCGGGACCGAAGGGGAGGGTCCCCAGGTTCATCCACTGCTGCGCCCACGACTGGATCTCGGCGCAGGTGTGGAGCGGCACGCCGTACTCGAAGATGACGAGGAACGGCGGGGCGGAGCATCCCGGGCCGATCAGCCCGAAGACGAAACGCCCTTCGCCCGCATTGCCGTTGCCGTAGGCGAGGTTCGTCGCGAGGTCGATCCGATTCACGATCGCCAGGAGCCGAAACGGCGCCTTGTCCATGTCGAGGCGGCCGTCCGCCAACTTCGGCCATCCGTTCAAGATGTTCTGGACGTTGGCTCGCGCCGGTACCGTGAAACTGTTCACGCTCTGGTTCGTCTTCCAGCGCTGAAGCCAGCGCTGCGTGAAGTCCGACGCGTTGATCCCCGTCGCGGACGTGTTCGCCATCTGCTGCATGAGATAGCCGAACGTCCACTTGCCGCCCTTCGTCCCGACGTCGGTGCAGGGGTTGTAGGTGCGCGCGGGATCCTCGATCACGGAGAGGTCGGTGACGAGGAGCGACTTGGTCTCTTCGACGGTGGCGCCGCCGACCGTGATCAGTTTGAGGAAGTCCTTCCCGCGGAACGTCTCCAAGAGGCGCTCGTCGAAGGGTCGCACCTGGATCACCTCGCGGCCGCGGAACTCGAAGAGCTGGGGCGACCGCTTCCTGGCGCGGATGCGCTGCAGGACGCTCTGCCGCCCGGCGCTGAGCGCGTCGAAGTCGGCCTGCGCGCGGCCCGAGAAGATCCCGTCGTTCGCGGCGCGGTCGCCCTCCGTCCCGTCGTCGCGCAGACGAACCGGCGAGTCGTCGGGCATCAGGACGACTTCCTCGCCGATGCGGGAGTCGGGCGCGAACTGCACCTCGAGCATGACCTGGCCCCGTCCGCCGGCCCGCCGCACGGTCAGGTCCTTCACGACCGGCGGATTGAGGCGGAAGTCGGTGCGCTTGAGCGCGGCGGAGGCCTTCGCCGTGATGGGAATCGGGGGGACGCCGGCACCCTCGCCCCCCTTCACCACGACAGCCTCCTTGCGGCCGCAGCCGGTCAAGATCACGAAGGCGGCCAGCACCGCGGCCCCCGCCCAACGAGTTCGATGCACTCGGTTCATTTCGAAGCCCCCCACCGGAAGATTTTTCCTATCCCCAAGGCACGGATTCACTTGGGCGCATTGAGTTGAACGACGTGGGGTGGGAAATGCGAACGGGTGGGCTGCGAGGGAGTCGAAGCGGCAAATTATTCCGAACCTCAACTGACCCCACGACATGCGTCGTCTTGGGCTCGAATCGATCAAGCGCGGCCCTGCGCCGACCGATAAATCCTCATGCCCCCAAGCGGATTACCACGAGCGGCACGCGCCGGAGGACCCCAGTGAAAGCGCCGATCCCAGCGAACGAGACGGAGCGCCTCAAGACGCTTCGGCACCTCCGCATCCTCGACACGCCGCCCGAGATCACCTACGACGACCTCACCCTGCTGGCGTCGGAGATCTGCGGCACGCCGATCGCCGCGATCAGCCTCGTCGATTCGGACCGGCAATGGTTCAAGTCGAAGCTCGGCCTCAACGTCTCGCAGACGCCGCGCGACGTCGCCTTCTGCGCGCACGCGATTCTCAATGGCGGCGAGCAACTCATCGTGGAGGACGCGACCAAGGACGAGCGCTTCTTCGACAGCACGCTCGTGACCGGCTCGGCCGGCTATCGCTTCTACGCGGGAACGCCGCTCGTGATGTCGGACGGAAATGCGGTCGGCACGCTCTGCGTCGTCGATCGGGTGCCGCGCCGCCTCACCGACAGTCAGAAGCGCGCGCTCGAAGTGCTCGGGCGGGAGGTGGTGGCGCAGATGGAGCTGCGGCGAAACCAGCTCGTCCTCGAGAAGACCGTGCTCGCCCTGGCGCGCACCGAGGCGGAGCTCCGCCGCACGCAGCAGGAACAGCTCGATCTCAAAGACAAGTTCATCTCCCACGTCTCGCACGAACTCCGCTCGCCGCTCACGCCCATCTACCAGTTCGCGACGATCCTCCTCGACGAGATCGCGGGGCCGGTGAGCAAGCAGCAGCGCGACTATCTCGAGATCATCCTTCGAAACGCGTCGTCGCTTCAGAACATGATCAACGACCTCTTGGAGGTGACGCGCGCGCAGACGGGCAAATTGACCGTCGATCGCCGGCGCATGCACGTCGGTCCGATCGTCACCGACCTCGTGCGCTCGCTCGCCATGACGGCGAAGGCGAACGGGTTGACCCTCTCGGCGAACGTGGAGGCCGACCTGCCCGAGGCGCTCGGCGACAAGGCGCGCGTTCGCCAGGTGGTCGCGAATCTGATCGAGAACGCCATGAAGTTCACGCCCGAAGGGGGCGCCATTCACGTCAACGTACGCGTTCGCCCGGAGCAGAGGAACGCGGTTTGCATCACGGTGAGCGATACGGGTTGCGGCCTTTCCGCGAACGATCGCGAGCGCGTCTTCGAGCAGCTCTATCAAGTCGAGCACGCGGGCGGCGAACGGAGCCGAAACGGGCTCGGCCTCGGGCTCTACATCTCCAAGGAGTTGGTCAATCGCCAGGGAGGGCGCATTTGGGTGGAGAGCGAGAAGGGGCAGGGAAGCCATTTCTCGTTCACGCTGCCGATCCTGGATCTCGGCAAGCTGATCGCGCCGCTCCTGACCGAGACGAACATGGCGAAGCGAAGCCTCGCCGTGATCTCCGTCGATCTCCTGCCGGCGAGCGGACCGATCAGCGCGCAGAACGCGAAAGCCGCGATGGACGAGGCGTATGAAGCAGTCGGCCACTCCATTCACCCGGCCATGGACATCGCGCTACCTCGCTTCGGGAGTTCCGACAAGGGCGAGACGATCATCGTCATCGCCATGGCGGACGAGCCGGGCGCCGAGCGGATCGTGGAGCGGATCGAGGAGAGACTCGCGGCGTGCGCGTCCGTGCAGTCGGCGGGGTTCGGCGCGCAAGTGACGAAGACCGTCCTCCTTCTCCCGGAGACGGTGGACGCGAACGACGAGGAGGCGGTGGCGGCGGAGTGGGTTCGAATGTTGAACGGGCACGTGGACGATCTGTGCCGAGAAGGAGTGGAGTGATATGAGCGCGAAGAAGATCGTGATCATCGACGACGATCCGGACCAGCAGGCCGGACTCCGCGTGCGGCTCACCGCCTCGGGCTATGACGTGGCCTCCGCCGGCGACGCCATGCAGGCGATCGCGGTGGTGCGGCGCGAGAAGCCCGACCTCATTCTCCTCGACATTGGATTGCCCGGCGGCGACGGTCACAAGGTGCTGGCGCGGCTGAAGTCGCTCGGTCCGATCGCGGCGATTCCGGTTATCGTCCTGAGCGCGATGGAACCCGCCGGGAACGTGGAGCGCATGCGGGACGCGGGAGCGGTGGCGTACTTCCAGAAGCCGGCCGACAACGCGCTTCTGCTGGCGGAGATTCGCAAGGCGCTGGGCGAGACGACGGCAGCGCCGCAGCGGTCGTAGCGCCCTACGGCACGCGCGCGCTGACCACCGGGACCATCCAGACCGCGTAGCCCTTCGGGTCGAGGATGTTCGCGATCATCTGATCGAAGTACGCCCTCGTCTCCTCGGTGGAGAATCGCGTGTGCTCCGCCGTCACGTCGACGTAGCCGTCCCGCCACGCCTCGATGATTCCCGCGAACGTCTCCCGCGGC
>DASTSZ010000006.1:0-7094 GCA_035760425.1 Candidatus Eiseniibacteriota bacterium
CCTTCGAGCCGTTCGCCGCTGGGGTCGGCTCCTCTACGACTTCGACGGCCTGCGCACGTTCAAAGCGAGGTTCAAGCCGCGAGCCTGGGATCCGATCTACCTGTCCTATCCTCGCGGGCGATCCTCCATGGGCGCGATCCGCGACGTGCTGACGGCGTTCTCGCGCGGAGGCCTCCTCGGATTTGGCGTACAGACGCTGATGCGAGGCCCCGCGGTTGCGATGCGTCTGCTCGCGTTGCTCCTCGTGCCGTGGACGCTCCTGCTCGCGCTCCCGGGGAGCGCCGCCTGGTTCCCGTCGGAAGCGTGGCGATGGGGTTGGGTCGTCTTCGACGTCTTGGTGATCGCGGGGCTCTACCGCCTGAGCGAGCGCTGGCGCCCGCGGCTCGCGACGCTGCTCGCGGCCGCGATGGGGCTCGACGCGCTCCTCACGATGGTTCAAGCCGTCACCTATACGCTGCCGCGGCGACACGGGGTGTTCGATTTGGTCGTCGTCTCCGTCGCCGTCCTGGCGCCGGCGATCGCCGCGGCCATTCTCTGGACAGGGCGTGCTCACCGACGACCGGCGTAGTAGGCTCATCGCCGACTGGAAGCCACCTCGATCCACCGCCGCGACCGTGAGGAACCGATGATCGAGCAGAACTACCTGGACGACGCGCTCCGGCAATTTCGTGAATTGAAGGGTTTGGCGGACCGGGCCCTCGCCCAGGTCGACGACGCGCAGCTCGTCGCCGCGCTCGATCCCGAGTCGAACAGCATCGCCGTCATCATGAAGCACATGGCGGGGAACATGCGGTCGCGGTGGACCGACTTCCTGACGACCGACGGCGAGAAGCCCGATCGCGATCGGGACCGCGAGTTCGTCCTCGAGGCGGGGGACACGCCGGCCGCGATTCGCGCGGCGTGGGAGGAGGGCTGGGGCCGAGTCTTCGCGGCCGTCTCCCCGCTCACGCCGGCCGATCTCGCGAAGACGATCCGGATTCGGGGCGAAGCGCACAGCGTCGTCCAGGCGATCAATCGCCAGCTGACGCACTACGCGGGCCACGTCTTCCAGATTGTCCTGCTGGCGAAGCACTTCGCCGGGCCTCGCTGGCATTCGCTCAGCATCCCCCGCGGCCGCTCCCAGGCGTTCAATGCCGCAAAGGCCGCCGCCGCAAACGACAAGCCCCGCTCATGATCTGACGAAAAATGCCGATCGAAGACTCCTGGGCCGCGACGGGCGGCCGGGAAGGGGGCTCGAATCGGCGCGAAGCGAAAGATCGACGGGTGGCGGAGGCGGTCGACGAGCGGGGCGCCGCTCGGCGCGACCCTCACGCTCGCCGTGATCGTTGTCTCGGCGGCCGTGACGTCGATCCCGGCGCCTCCCGGCGCCCCGGCGGGAGCCGCCGAACCCGACACGGTGACCTGGGCGCCGCCCAAGGCGACCGATACGCTCTCCAAGGGCGCCGCGCTCTCCCACGTCCTCGACGCCCGCGGCCTCGATGCCGACCAGATCGGCGCGTTCACCCGAGCGCTTCGCGCGTACCAAGACCCGCGCCGGCTCCGTCCCGGGACCGCGCTCCGATTCGCGCTCGACTCGACGGGCGCGCCGCGCCGCATTCGCCTCGCCTTGAATCCCGACTCGGTGGTCGAGTTTGTCCGGTCCGAGTCCGCGTGGACCACGCGCCTTGAATTGGTCCCCTTCGTCACCGACACGGTGCGCGTCTCGGCCTTCGTCGAGTCGAATCTGTGGTCCGCGCGTCTCGGCGGCGACCTTCACCGCTTTCGCGAGTCGGAGTTCGAGGAACTCGTCTACGACCTGGCGGACGTCTTCGCGTGGAAGGTCGACTTCACGCGAGACCTCCGCAAGGGCGACACCGTCTTCCTGGCGCTCGAGCGCAAGGTCCGCCCCGACGGGTCGATCCGAAGCCGCCACTTTCTCGCCATCGAAGTGCGGAACCGCGGCCGAATCCTACGCGCGATCCCGCAGACGCAGCCCGACGGCCGCTACGTCTACTACGACGAAGAGGGGAAGTCGCTTCGCGGGGCGTTCCTCCGCTATCCGGTCCCGTTCCGCATCACGAGTCAATTCACGCGACGCCGCTACCACCCGGTCTTGAAACGCTATCGGGCGCACCAAGGGATCGACTACGGCGCCCCGTCGGGAACCCCCGTGGCGGCCACGGCCTCGGGGGTCGTGGCGCGCGCCGAATTCTCGGGAGGGTACGGGCGGATCGTCGAGCTGCGCCATGCGCAGGGGATTCGGACGCGCTACGCGCACCTGAGTTCGATCGCCTCCGGGATTCGCCCCGGCGCGCACGTGGAGCAGGGGCAGACGGTCGGGCGCGTCGGCGCCTCGGGGCTCGCGACGGGGCCGCATCTGCACTACGAATTCCTGCAGAACGGCGTGAATCGAAATCCGCTCACCGTGGCGATGCCGACGACGGCGGCGATCGACGCCGGCCGTCTCGCCTCGTTCCGCCGCGAGCGGGACGATGCGCTCGCGCTCATCGAGGACATCCGCCTTCCCGACGACCTGGCGATCGCGTCGAACCGGCCGGCGAACGGGCGCTAGCGGCTCGGTCGCGGCTCCGAAATCGTAGCCTTCCGGCGGTCGTTCCTGCTGGCGCCGGTCGTCGCCCCCGTCTAGAGTCCGGCCCATGGCCGACCCGCCGCCGTCTCGCCCGCCGGGCAATCCGGACGACAAGGCCCCGCGGACCTGGGATCACGTCGCCGCGCTCTTCCACGAGGCGCTGGGACTCGATCCCGGCGCCCGCGAAGCGCTCCTGCGGCAGACCGAACAGAGGGACCCGGCCCTCGCGGCGCAGGTCCGCTCGCTCGTCGCCTCGCACGAGACCGCCGGCGACTTCCTGGAAGCTCCTATCGCCTCGCTCTTCCGCGGCGCCGCCTCACCCGGCGACCGAGTCGGTCCCTACCGCATCGTGGAGCAGATCGGACGCGGCGGCATGGGCGTCGTCTACCGCGCCGTGCGGGACGACGAGACCTACCGCAAGGAAGTCGCGATCAAGCTGATCGAACCGGGGATGCGCTCCGAGGAGATCCTGAAGCGCTTCCGCGACGAGCGGCAGATCCTCGCCATGCTCGACCATCCCCACATCGCGCGTCTCCTCGACGGCGGCTCGGCCGCCGACGGCAGTCCGTTCCTCGTCATGGAATACGTGGCGGGGCGTCCGATTCTCGAATACTGCGACGAGCATCGGCTCGGGATCGACGAGCGGCTCACTCTCTTTCTCACGGTCTGCGACGCCGTGCAGTTCGCGCATCAGAATCTCGTGGTCCATCGAGATCTCAAGTCCGACAACGTGCTCGTCACGGAAGGCGGATCGCCGCGACTGCTCGACTTCGGGATCGCGAAGTTGTTGTCGCCGGAGGGCGGCGTCGGGAAGGGAACCGTCACCGCTCCGATGAACCGCATGCTGACGCCCGATTACGCCAGTCCGGAACAGGTCCGCGGCGAGCCGGTTACGGTGGCCGGCGACGTCTACTCGCTCGGCGTGATTCTCTACGAGCTGATGACCGGGACACGGCCGCTCCGCTTCGAGACACGGACGCCGGAAGAGATCGTCCGCGTCGTCACGCAGATGGAGCCCGCGCTCCCGAGTTCCGCGGTCGCGCGCTCCCGCTCGCCCGAGACGGCGAGTCTCCGCGGCGCGACGGTTCCACGACTGCGCCGCCGTCTCGCCGGCGACCTCGACTACGTGATCCTCAAGGCGCTCGAGAAGGACGTGGCGCGCCGCTACGGTTCGGTGGAACAGTTCGCGCACGACATTCGCCGCTACCGGGAGGGGCTCCCCGTCGCCGCGCGCGGCCGGACGACGGCGTACCTCCTCTCCCGCTACGTGCGCCGTCACCGCATCGCCGTGATTACCGGAGCGCTCGTCGCCGCCTCGCTGGTCGCCGGCCTGGTCGGCACGGCGTGGCAGGCGCGGGTCGCGAGCCGCGAGCGGGACCGCGCGAAGCACCGCTTCGAGGAGGTGCGGGCGCTGGCGCACGCCGTCGTCTTCGACATTCACGACGCGATCGCCAACCTTCCCGGCTCCACGAAGGCGCGCGAGACGCTCGTGTTCCACGCGCTTCGTTACCTCGACAGCCTGAGCAAGGAGGCGGGCGACGACGGCTCGCTCCAGCACGAACTGGCCGTCGCGTACGGGAAGATCGGCGACGTGCAGGGCCGCCCCATGTTCCCGAATCTCGGCCGCATGCCGGACGCGCTGAAGAGCTACACGCGATCGAGAGAACTCCTCGAGGCGGCGTCCGCGGCGAATCCGGAATCGCTCGCGTTCGCGCGGGACCTGGTCGTGACGATGCAGCGCCTCGGGGACCTTCTCGGGCGGATGGGCAAGCCGGACGAGGCCATGGAGCTCGAACTCGACGCGAAGCGGCGGATCATCGCCAAACGCGCCGAACACCCCGACGACATTCTCCTCCTAGGTGATTTCGGGGTGGCGTGCGATCGGCTGAGCGATCTGAAGTTCGCGGCCGGGGACACCTTGGGGGCCTTGGCGGAGCAGGCGGAGGGGCTGGCGACCCTCGAGCCGCTCTATCGCAAGGATCCGAAGGATCCCGCCCGTCGCCGCTCCGTCATCGTCTCGTACGCCAAATACGCGAAGCTCCTGGCGGACCACCGCGAGCGCTCGCGCGCCGCCGACTACTATCGCCGCGCCGAGGCTCTCGCGGTCGAGGCGGTGCGCACGCAGCCGAACAACACGGACGCGAGCCGCGATCTCGGCATCGTCTACGCGATGCGAGCCCTCTTCATGGCGGATGGGGGCCAGATCGACTCGGCGCTCGTCACCTACGCGCGCGGCCTGCAAGTCGCGGAGGGGTTGGCGGCCGCGGATACCAGCGACATGCTCCAGCGGGCGGACGTCGCCCACGGCCACTTCGAAATGGGGTCGATCCTCTTGAAGGGCGGCCGGTATCGGGAAGCGGAGGATGAGTCGGGCGAGGCGTACCGGCGCTACGAGTGGCTCGCGCAGAGGGATCGGAGCAACGCGGAGACCCGAAAGTTCATGGCGCAGGCGAGCCGCCAGGCGGGCGACGCCTGCAAGTCGGTCCTGACGCGCGTCTCGACGCAGGCGGAACGCGTCCGATGGCGGTCGAGCGCGCGGGATTGGTACGAGAAGAGCCGCCGCCTCTATCGGGATCTCGGTCGCGCCGGCGCGCTGACCGGCCCCGAACGGGGCGCCGAGGCGGCGCTCTCCCTCGAGTTGGAGGCCCTCGGGCGGACGCCGTAGCGTCCCGCCGAGGGCCGTGCGTCTCTCAGGCTCGCAGCGCCGCCAGGACCTCGTCGAGCATCTTTTTCGCGTCGCCGAAGAGCATCCGGTTGTTCTCCTTGTAGAAGAGCGGGTTGTCCACCCCGGCGTAGCCCGACGCCATGCTCCGCTTCATCACGATCGACGTCTTCGCCTTCCAGACCTCGAGCACCGGCATTCCCGCGATCGGGCTCGAGGGATCGTCCTGCGCTCCGGGATTCACGATGTCGTTCGCGCCGATCACCATGGCGACGTCCGTGGCGGGGAAGTCCTCGTTCAGCTCGTCCATCTCGAGCACGATGTCGTAGGGCACCTTGGCCTCGGCCAGGAGCACGTTCATGTGCCCGGGCATGCGGCCCGCGACCGGGTGAATGCCGAAGCGAACGTTCACCCCCTTCTCGCGCAGGAACTTCGTGATCTCGTAGACCGTATGCTGCGCCTGCGCGACCGCCATGCCGTATCCCGGCACGATGATCACGCTCTTCGAATCCCGCAGCAGTTCGGCCGTGTCGGCGGCGTTGATGGCGACCACGTCGCCGGCCGGCTGGGCGCCCGCCGCCGCCGGCTTCGTGCCGCCGTCCGTGCCGAATCCGCCGGCGATGACCGACAAGAACTTCCGGTTCATCGCACGGCACATGATGTACGAGAGGATGGCGCCGCTCGACCCGACCAGCGCGCCGGTCACGATCAGAAGGTCGTTCGACAGCATGAAGCCCGTCGCCGCCGCCGCCCACCCGGAGTAGCTGTTCAGCATCGAGACGACGACCGGCATGTCGGCGCCGCCGATCGCCATCACCATGTGGACGCCGAAGAGGAGCGAGATCGCGGTCATCACGTAGAGCGGAGTCAGCCCCTGCGCGACGTCGTGCGAGTTGAGAAAGGAGCCGCCGAACCAAATCACGACGGCCAAGCCCGCCAGGTTCAGGACGTGACGTCCGGGGAGGATGACCGGCTTTCCGCTGATCTTGCCGGCGAGCTTTCCGAACGCGATCAGGGATCCTGAGAACGTCACCGCCCCGATCAGGATGCCGACGTAGACCTCCACTTCATGGATTGTCTTCTCCGCGCCGGTCAGGTGTCCCGACGCGGCGGGGTCGATGTAGTTGGCGAAGCCGACCAGCACCGCCGCCAGACCCACGAGACTGTGCATGAGCGCGACCAGCTCGGGCATCTGCGTCATCCGAACGACGCGGGCCGCGTAGAGCCCGATCGTCGCGCCGACGGCCATGGCTCCGATGATCCAGCCCCAGCCGCTCGGGGTCACCTGCGGTCCGAAGATCGTGGCCAGCACGGCGAGGGCCATGCCGATGATGCCGAAGAGATTCCCGCGCCTCGAGGTCTCCGGATTCGAGAGCCCGCCGAGGCTGAGGATGAAGAGAATCGTCGCGGCGATGTAGCAGACGGTTGCCAAACTCGAGGACACGAAGGGCCTCCCTTATTTCCGGAACATTTCGAGCATGCGGCGGGTGACGGCAAATCCGCCGAACATGTTGATCGTCACGAGCGCGATGCTCGAAACCGCGAGCCAGAGGATCCAGGTCGTGGGGCGTTCGGCGCCGGCCGTCCCGTTCAGGAGCGGCGGCGCGACCTGCACGAGCGCGCCGATCGCGATGATGCTGGAGATCGCGTTGGTCACGCTCATCAGGGGCGTATGGAGCGCCGGTGTGACCGACCAGACGACGTAGTATCCCACGAAACAGGCCAGGACGAAGATCGACAGGATCGAGATGAAGTCCAACGGACGGCTCCCCATTTGGCTGGCCAATCTTGTGGCAAGGCGGCATCGGCTTGTCGAGGGCGTCCTCTCGATGAAAATATTGCTATTAACTTAACGAGGTTTCC
>DASTSZ010000007.1:0-2009 GCA_035760425.1 Candidatus Eiseniibacteriota bacterium
GAGGAGCGCGCGCCTCGCGGTCGCGGCGCTCCTGGCCCTGCTGGTCTCCGCACCGCTCCTCGCGGACGCGGGCGTCGCCTACGCGGCGAAGGGCGGCGCCGCCGTTCCGATCCGGTTCTACACCGGCGGCATGGACCCGGCGAGCTTCCGCGCCTACGCCGACAAGGAGAACAAGGCCGCCCAGGAGGCGCTCGACCGGCTCCTCGCCGTGAAGGGCAAGCGGACCGTCGCGAACACGCTCGAGCTCTGGAACGAGATCTCGATTCACTCCGACAACGCCGGCTACGCCGCGGGGCTCATGGAGTCGGTTCACCCCGACTCGACCTTCCGGACGACCGCCGAGGGCGTCACGCAGGAAGTCGACAAGTTCCAGACCGACCTGAGCCTGAACAAGGCCGTCTACGACGCCTTGGCCGCCATCGACACGAAGGGTCTCGATCCCGAGACCAAGTACCTCCTCGAGCGGACGCTGAAGGGCTTCCGCCGCGCCGGCGTCGATCGCGACGACGCGACGCGCGCGCGCATCTCGATGTTGAACGAACGCCTCACGCTCCTGTCGCAGCAGTTCAGCCGCAACATCCGGAGCGACCGCAAGAGCTTCACGGTCGATTCGGCGGAGGATCTGAAGGGGCTGCCGGAGGACTACATCAAGAATCACCCGCCCGGCCCGGACGGCAAGATCAGGCTGACGGTCGACACGCCCGACTACTCGCCCGTCATGCGCTACGCGCAGAACGGCAAGGTCCGGGAGCGGATGCGCCGCGAGAAGCTGACCGTCGCCTACCCCGCGAACATGGGGGTCCTCGACTCGCTGCTCCTCGTTCGTAACGAGATCGCGACCACGCTCGGCTACCCGAATTGGGCCGCCTACATCACCGAGGACAAGATGATCGGGAGCGCCGAGAACGCCGCGGCCTTCCTCGACCGTCTCTCCGGTCTCGCCGTGAACGCCGCGCGCGACGAGTATCAGATCTACCTCGCGCGGAAGCGCGAGGACGTCCCGAACGCGACCGCGGTGGAGCAGTGGGAGTCGGGCTACTACGGCCAGCTGATCCGGAAGCGTGATTACGACTTCGATTCGCAGGCGGCGCGTCCCTACTTCGCCTTCGACAACGTGAAGAAGGGTCTCATGGGCGCCATGTCGCAAATCTTCGCCGTTCGCTTCGAGCGCGTGCCCGACGCGAAGGTCTGGCACCCGAGCGTCGAGGCGTACGACATCTACGAGGGCAAGAAACTCCTCGGCCGCTTCTTCCTCGACCTCCACCCGCGCGACGGGAAGTTCGAGCACGCCGCGCAGTTCGGCATCCGCAAGGGCGTCCGCGGGGTCCAGCTTCCCGAGGCGGCGCTGGTCTGCAACTTCCCCGGCGGCAAGGAAGGCGATCCGGGGCTCATGGAGCACGGCGACGTGGAGACCTTCTTCCACGAGTTCGGCCATCTCCTTCACTCGATGTTCGGCGGCAACGGCCGGTGGGAGCCGTTCGCCGGCACCTCGGTCGAGCGCGACTTCGTGGAAGCGCCGTCGCAGATGCTCGAGGAGTGGGTCTGGGATCCGAAGGTGCTCGCCACGTTTGCGAAGCACTACCAGACCGGCGAGCCGATTCCCGCCGACATGGTGGCCAAGATGCGGCGCGCCGACGCGTTCGGCCGCGCCATCGACGTCGCCTTCCAGCTCTTCTACGCGAACGTCTCGCTGAACATCTACAACAAGGATCCGAAGGACGTGAACACCGACGCCGTCGTGGCGAAGTACGAGCGGGAGATGGTGCCCTTCCCGGCGATGGACGGCGTGCACATGCAGACCTCCTTCGGGCATCTCGACGGCTACTCGGCGATCTACTACACGTACCAGTGGTCGCTCGTGATCGCGAAGGACCTCTTCAGCAAGTTCGACAAGAACGACCTGCTGAGCCCCAAGGTCGCCACGCGCTACCGGAACATGGTGCTGGCGCCGGGCGGCGCCCGGCCGGCGGCGGAACTCGTGCGGAACTTCCTCGGCCGCGACTACAACT
>DASTSZ010000008.1:0-2871 GCA_035760425.1 Candidatus Eiseniibacteriota bacterium
CCGACTGCGCGAAGAGCGCGAGCCCCACCGGCAGCGTCCGCATCGACTCCGACGTCGTGAGGACGAGCGGGTGGAGAAAGGTGTTCCACGTCGTGAGAAAGCCATTCACGCCGACCACCGCGAGGCCCGGTCCCGACACCGGCAAGACGATCCGCCAGAAGATGGCGGACGACGAAAGCCCGTCGGTGCGCGCCGCCTCCTCCAGTTCGGGCGAGAGCGTCTGATAGTAATGCGCCATGAAGAGAACGCCGAACGGATCCGCGAGGTGCGGCAGCACGAGCGCGGCATAGGTGTCGAGGAGCCCCGCGCTGGCGAAGAGGAGATAGAGCGGCGCCAGGAGGACCTGCTTCGGCAGGATGAGAAACGCGGTCGCGAGCCCGAGCAGAGCCCCGCGCCCCAGGAATCCGGATCGCGCGAGCGCGTGCCCCGCCGCCGCGGCCAGGAGGATCTGGAGCGGGACGGCGATGCCCGTCACGAGCATCGAATTGAACGCGAAGCGGGCCATCGGTCCGCCGTTCCAAAGGTCGCGATAGTGCTCGAGCGAGAGCGGACGGCCGAACCAGTCCGCCGGCGCGATCGGCAGATCCCCGCCCGCGCCGAAGGAGACGCGCGCCATGTAGAGGAGCGGCGCGAGCGACGCCAGCGAGATGGCGCCGAGCGCGAGATAGAGCCCCCAGGCGCCGCGGCGGCGGCTCATCGCGACGCCTCCCCCCGCGCGCCGAGCGCGTAGCGCTGAATGACGAGGAGCCCGCCCACGAGAATCAGGAGGAGGAACGCGAGCGCCGACGCGTAGCCCATCTCGAAGTGATAGAAGGCGCGATCGTAGAGATGGTAGACGAGCGTGAGCGTGCTCTCGAGCGGCCCGCCCCGCGTCAGCACGAAGACCTCGATGAAGATCTGGAACGCGCGGATGGTGTTCAGCAACACGACGAAGAGGAGCACCGGCCGAAGGTGCGGGAAGACGATGCGCCGCTCCACCTCCCACTTCGAGAGCCCCTCCAGTCGCGCCGCCTCCAGCTGATCGTCGGGGAGCGTCTTCCGTCCGGCCAGGATGAGGATCGCGTAGTAACCGACGCTCGACCAGATATCCATGAACATGATGGAGGGGAGCGCGAGCCGCGGGTCCTGGAGCCAATGGACGCGCGCCAGGCCGGCCGCCGCGAGCCAGCCGTTGAAGAGCCCCTCCTCGGCGTAGAGCGACTTGAAGACGAGCGAAATGACGACCATCGAGAGGGTGGCGGGGAAGAAGATCGCCGCGCGGAAGAAGGTCTCCGCCCGCTTCGCGCGCGCGAGGAGCGACGCCACGAAATAGGCGAGCGTCAGGGTGATCGGGAGCGTGCCGAGGACGAACCAGCCGGTCGTCCGGAGCGCCTTCCAGAACGAGGGCGACTGGAGCGCGGCGGCGTAGTTCGCGAATCCGACCCAGACGGTGCGATCGGGGCGAAGCGGGTTGTAGTCCTGGAAGCTCAGCGCGAGCGCGTAGGCGAGCGGCGCCACGCCGAAGACGAGAAAGGCGAGCGCCCAGGGAAGGACGCCGAGCGGGCGAGCGCCCCGCTTCATGCCGCGGCGCTCCGCACGGTCATGGCCGGGCGATCGCCTCGCGCTTCAGCGCCGCGGTGATTCGCGCGTCCGCGTCGGCCAGGGCGGCCTCCGGCGTCTTCGTGCCGTAGATCGCCTCCTCCAGCTCCGCGTTCACGATCTCCTCGATCTCGACCCACTGCGGATGGAGCGGCGGCGCGACGGCGGTGCGGATCTGCTCGAGAAAGAGGCGGTCGCTCGCGTGCGCGACGAAGTGGGAATCGGCCTCCGTCCCGACGGCCGCCGGGAAGGCGTTCCCCGTCGCGAGGAAGATCGGCATCGTGTTTTCGGGGCGCACCAGGAACTCGGCCAGCTTGCGCGCCTCTCCCGGATGCGTCGCGCGCCGGAAGATGCCGAGCACTTCGGCGCCGGCGAAGGAGGCGTGCGTGCCCCGGCCCGCGGCGGGGCGCGGCATGAGCGCCACGGAGGCGTGGAGTCCGGGCGCCGTCTCCGCGAGCGCGCGCAGGAGCCAGGGCCCGCTGATCACCATCCCGAGCCGCCCTTTCCCGAACGCCTGCTCGTGCATCTCCTGGCGATCGAGGAGCGAGTAGGGCTTGAGCGAGAGATAGAAGCGGAGCGCCGCCACGTTCGCCGGGCTCGCCATCACGCTAACGGTCATCGTGGAGTCGAGGATGTCGCCGCCGTTGCCCCACGCGAAGGGCATGAACTTCTTGAAGAGGATCTCCCGCTCGCCCGCGTTCATGCCGAAGCCCTTCGCGCCGGGCACCCGTTCGGTGATCGTCTTCGCGGCGTGGAGGAGTTCGGCCCAGGTCTCGGGGGGCTTCGAGGGGTCGAGCCCCGCCTGGCGGAAGAGATCGTCGTTGAGGAAGAGGGCGCGCGTCCCGAGCATCCAGGGATAGGCGTAGGCGCGTCCGCGGTAGGTCGCGATCTCCCAGCCGACCAGTTTGTCGCGAAGGAGGTCGGCGCGATCGCTCAGGTCGAGGAGCGTGCTGTCGGCGACGAGGCCCGGCAGGAACGTCGAGCCGAGTTCGCAGAGGTCGGGGGGGCGCCCCGCGGCCACCGCGGTCACGATCTTCTCGCGGCCGCTCTGCCAAGTGAGCTGCTCCACCTGGACCTTCCACCCGGGGTTCTCCGCCTCGAAGCGCGCGAGGACCGGCTGGATGGCGGTGAGGGGCGAGAACTGCCAGAAGACGATGACGTTCGGCTCGCGCTTCTTGCCGCATCCCGCGAGGGAGACGAGAAGGAGCGCCGCGAGCGCGAGAGTCGCTACCCTTCGATGGCCTGTCGCACCCATCCGTGGGCCTTTCTGAGACGTCGCACCGCCTCCGCGCG
>DASTSZ010000009.1:0-3869 GCA_035760425.1 Candidatus Eiseniibacteriota bacterium
CTTGTTCTTCGTCTTGGCTTCGTCGAAGGCTTCGCGGGACCAGGCGCGCCACTCGATCGGCGGGGGCGCGGTGGCGCGCACGGGTCCACCCGGGCCGCCGGCCGGTCCCTTCGCAGGCGCGGCGACCGCGGCGCCCAAGCCCCACGCGACGACCGCGACACCAAGCGCGAACCCGGCGAGCGCCCTTCGAATCACTTCGTCCGCGCCGCCTTCTTCGACTTCGTCTTGGCCTGCCGCGTCGCGTTCCGGGCGGCGCGCTCGGCGAGATAGCGCTCGAGGTCCTGCTCGGTTCGAAGCAGCACCTTCTCGGCGGGCGTCGTGCAGTAGCGTTCGCATTCGGCGGGGTCGTATTCGCGGCAGATGTGGGGGCGGAATTCGTAGTGCGTGCACTGTCCCTCGACGAGCCACTCGCAGGGCGTGTCGAACTGGACCATCCAGTTCCCCTCCCAATCCGCGAAGACCGAGACGTTCTTGTGGAGGATGTACCAGCGGATGTTGTCGAAGTCGCGTTTCGAGCGGGGCGTCGGAATCTCGATCGCCACGTAGCGGCAGCAGTGATCGCACCCCTGGAAGGGGTTCCCTTCGGGAAGCCCATAGCGGCCGTCGCTCAAGAGGGGCACGCCGATGGGGGGCCTCGCGGGCCTCATCGGGGGGGTGTCCGCCTTGGGCGTGACGCGCGGCGAGAGGGTCGGTGTCTCTTTGGGTTCGGTCATGGTCGGCATCGGCCCCTCTCGTCACGGAGCCGGAGGGGGTCCGACCAGAATAGCGCGAAACCCGGCGGAGGCAAACGAGCGAAACGATCGAGGCGGCCGGCTCGTGTGAGTCGACCGCCTCGCGTGAGTCCTACGGCGATTGATCGAATCGGGGCTGGGCTACTCGCCCGCCGCCGGCGCGTCCGCGCCGCGCTTGAAGTCGGCCGGGATGGGGTGCGCGATCTTCAGGCTGTCGGCCGGCCAATCGACCGACTGTCCGCCCGTCGCCTTCTCATTGTGGCACTTGTCGCACGTCTTCTTCGTCGGCATGAGGAGCCCGTGATCCTCGGCCTTCAGGCTCTTGTCGCGGATCCCCTTCATCGTCGCGTTCTTGATGTAGTTGCTGCCCGCGCCGTGGCACGACTCGCAGCCGACGCCGTCGGTCGCGAGGAAGGAGGGCTTGAACTTCTCGGCCGGCTCGCCGTGGCCCGTCACGTGGCACGAAAGGCACTCGTCGGCCTTCTGCGGATCGGCGATCCCCTTCTCCTTGGCGATCTCGAGCGCCTTGGGGCTCGCCAGCACTTCGAACGCCTTCGAGTGCTTCGACTCCGTCCACTTGGCGTACTGCCCGCCCGCCTTCTCGAGGTTGTGGCAGGTCTTGCACCGCTTCACGCCGACGTACATCGGGCCGTCGGCGGCGGCGGTCTGGGCCTGCGCCGTACTCGCGCCGAGCACCAGGGCCGCGACGAACATCCAACTCACTTTAGACATCTTCACCTCGCTGCCTCCTTTCGATTTGACGAATCTTCAACCACAACAAGAGCGCCGCAAACGTGACGAGGAGCGTCGAGACCACCAGTCCCTGACGGCGGAATCGATGCTCGTGGATCGCCTCTTCGCCGGCGGCGCGCGCCTTCGCCACGACCTGGATGCCCGGCCGGGCCGCTTCTTCGAACTCCTTCTCCACGAAGCTGTGGATGGCGACTCTGGCTTGGACCCGCGACTGCCGGGCGTCCTTCAGCGAGTATCGCGCATCGGTGATGTCCATTCCCAGATTTTCCGCGCGGGCCAGCACCGCCTCCGCGTCCTTCTGCCCCACCGTGAGGCTATCGATCAGACCCCGGATGCGGCGGATCGACTTCGCCGATTTGTCGCTCGCGTCGTCCTTGTGGCAGGCGGCACACGGGGCGGGGTCGGCGAACGAGATCATCGCGTCGGAGGTCGGCTTCACCTTGTGATTCCCGTGGCAGACCAGGCAGGCCGGAAGTTTTTTCTGGGCGAAGACCTGCTGGTGCGCCGAACGCTGGTAGAGATCCTCGTTCGAACGGTGGCACTGCCCGCAGACCGCCGTCACCGACGCGACCCCCGGAGGGGCGGCGCCGTGATTGCCGTGGCAGGAGTTGCAGGCCGGCGCGTTCAGATCCGACTTCTGGAGGAGCGCCACGCCGTGCACGCTCTCCTTGTAGTCGTGGTACTGGGTCGTCGGTATGCCGTACCCCGCCATGTACTTCTGGTTCGCGTGGCAGCGGGCGCAGGTCTCGGGAATCTTCGTGGGATAGACGGGCGAGCGCGGGTCCTTCGCCTGGCGAATCGCATGATTCGAGTGGCAACTGACGCAAGTCGCGGCTTTCCAGTCCCCCTTCGCGTTCCGTTGGCCGTGGACGCTCGTGAGGTACTTCTCCTTCTGATCCACCGGCAGCGTCGGGTTGAAGTCGCGCATGTAGCGGGCGTCGCCGTGGCACTTGGCGCAGGTATCGACGACGCGGCTCGGATGAACGGGCGACTTCGGGTCGGTGACGGCGACGATGTTGTGCACGCCGTGGCAGGAAACGCACTGCGCGCCCTTCGCGTTCGCCTCGAGCGAGCGCTCGTGCTCGCTCCCGTGGTAATCGGCCAGGACGTCCTTCAGTTTGAATCGCGCCGCGAATCCGGAGTCCTGCCCTCCGTGACAGGAGCCGCAGAGGACCGGGATGCGGTCCTTCTTCGGGACGCCGATGAAGCCCTTGCCCTTGTTCATCGCCGCGTCCTGATCGTCGCTGTGCGGATCGCCGCCGTGGCAATCGGCGCAGGTGACGCCGCGGGCGCGATGGATGTCGTGGCGGTAGGCGAGCGCCTCCGGCGTCTCGGCGTCGAGATGGCAGGTCATGCACTCGTCGCTTGCCGCGGCGGCGGTGGCGGCCGTCGCTGGAGCGGTCGGCGTCGATGCTTGCGGAACGGCCGCGGCCGCCGGCGGCGCCGCCGCGCTCGAATCGGTCTGCGCCCAACCCGGCGCCGGAACGAAACAAGCCGCCGCGAGAACCCCCACGAGCCACGCGCGCGCGCCGTTCATACGACCCCCAGGATGGTGAAGACGATGATGCCGAGCACGACCCCGATGCCGACGACGTTGAGAATCCGGTTGCGATGCCCCGAGGGCGTGCGGCTATCCCACCAGGGGACGAGGAACCAGAGCAGCCCCGCGAGGCCGAAGAGAAGGATGCCCACGACCTCGCCGTCCACCGGTCCCATCTTCGCCGGGAAGTACTTCAGCGCCTGATAGGTGAAGAGGAAATACCACTCCGGCTTGATCCCCGACGGCGCCGCCGCGAACGGATCGACCTTTTCCCCCAGTTCCCACGGGAAGAGCACCGCGAGAATCGCGAGCACGTTCAGGACGATGAGCCAGAGGAGCAGGTCGCGAAGGATGAAGTTCGGGAAGAAGGGCATGCTCTTCCGCTGCGCGGGCGGGAGCGCGCGCCACGACTCCGGCTCGTGCATTCCCTGGGTCTGGATGAGCAGGAGGTGAAGGCCCAAGAGCACCGTGAAGAGGGCCGGCAGAATCGCCACGTGGAGCCCGTAGAAGCGCGTCAGGGTGGCGGTCGTGACGTCTTTCCCCTCGCGCAGGAACTGCATGATCGGCTCCCCCACCACCGGAACGACGGCGACGATCGTCGTGCCGACCTTCGTCGCGAAGTAGGCGAGCGTGTTCCACGGGAGGAGATAGCCGCTGAAGCCGAAGCCGAGCGCGAGCGCGAAGAGGAAGAAGCCGGAGTACCACGTCAGTTCGCGCGGCCGGCGAAACGCCTTCGTGAAGAAGACGGAGAACATGTGGATGAAGATCGAGAGGATGAAGAGATTCGCCGCCCAGGAGTGGATGGAGCGGATGAGCCAGCCGAACTTGACCTTGGTGACGATGAA
>DASTSZ010000010.1:0-4733 GCA_035760425.1 Candidatus Eiseniibacteriota bacterium
AGACGCCGCTCGGCACCGAGCGGCCGGCGCGGTCGCGCCCGTCCCACGCCACGACGCTCGACGCGGCGGGCATCGGCCCGTCGTGGAGCACGCGGACGGGAACGCCGAGCGCGTTGTAGACCGCGACCCGCACGCCGCCCGCGAGCGCGGCCGGAACGTCGAGCGGCACCCCGAGACCCGCGAGAAACGGATTCGGGCGGGCGCGGCCGACGCGGAACGCGGCCGGCGGCGCGGGATCGGGCGCCGGCGGCGGCTCGTCCGGCGGCGGGTCGGCCGCGGTCGTGGTGAAGCGGATGACGCGGCCGAGCACGTCCGTCCCGCTCGACGTCGAGCGGCCGTCGGTCCAGATCGTCAGGACGTTCCCGGCGCCGTCGACGCCGACCGTCGGCTCGAGCTGATCGGCGTTCAAGAGATCCTGGTCGACGTGGAGCGCGGGCCCGTCGGGCGTCACGCCGTTCTCGATGCGCTGGATCCAGACGCTCCAATCGCCCGTCGGACGGGACGCCCAGGAAACGACGCTCAGCGAGCCGTCGACGGAGATCCAGGGCGACGACTGCGCGACGTTCGCGCCCTGTTCGGTGACGAGTTCGAGCGGCGCGCCGAGCGGCGTCGCATCCGCGCCGTTCGGCGCGAAGGCGGCGTGGTAGACCTGCCCTTCCCCCGTGGCGCCGTCGCCGAGCCAGACGATCTCCATCCGTCCGCCGTCGGAGACGTCGATGCCGGGCGACTCCTTCTTCCCCGGGATCGCCGGCGCGATCGGGATCGGCGCGCCGGCCTCGACGAGATCGTCGTCCAGCCGAAGGAGCCAGAGCCGCTGGTCGGCGGTCGCGCCCTCGGCGTAGAGCAGCCAGTAGCCGGCGTCCGGCGCGGCGACGAGGTCGAAATCGAAGATCGGATCGGCGGGTTCGGACGCCATCACCCGGTGGTTCGCGCCCACGCGGGCGCCGTCGAGGCCGAGGCGTTGCGCGTAGAGGCGCACCGTCCCCTCCCGCGAGTCGAGCCAGGCCACGCCGAACCCCGCGTCGGCGCCCGCGACGCGCGGGAGCGCCTGCGAACTCGGGATCTGGTCGCTGATCCAGAACGCCGACGCGATGCCGCTCCCTTGGCTCGGGAGGAGCACGCCGCGAATGTCGCCCGCGTCGGAGGAGCGGGTCACCTGCACCGCGGCGAGGGCGGGGCCGGCGTCGGCGACCGCGCTCGACGCCTCGACCGGGCGCTCGGTGAAATTGTCGTCCCAGAGGATCTGATTCGGACCGTCGCGCGCGCCCGCCGCCGTGACCCACTGGCCGTAGAGATCGTTCCCGATGCCGCGGAGGTCGATCCAGGTCGCGAAATAGCGCCCTCGCCCCTTCCCGAGGCGGGCGCGCCGCTGATCGAAGGAGGCCGCGTCGTCGTTCAGTTGCGTGTCCGCCCCGCGGCGCGTGCCGTCGACGCGCACCGGGAGCGCGAAGATGTCCGAGGAGCCGCGGCGCAGGTCTTCCCAGACGACGATCGCCGCCTCGAAGCCGTCCCAGATGCATCCGGGGTTTCCTTGGCGGCCGCCCGTCGTCGCGTTCACGCGGAAGTTGGGGCCGGTGGGACCCACGCTCTCCGGAACGAACGCGCCTTCGACGTTCGGGTCGAGCCCGAGCCCGCCGCGCAGATCCTCCCAGAAGACGAGCGCTCCGCCGGGCGCGTCGCACGACCGGACCGAACGCTGATCGATCCCGATGGTGTCGTCGTTCAGCATCACGTTGCCCCCGACCGGGGTTCCATCGACCGCGATGCGCTGCGCCCAGACGTCGCCCTGGTCCCCGGTTCGCCGGCGATCGAGCCACGCCACGATGAACCCCGTCGCGGTCGCCGACACCGTCGGGCCGCTCGCGTTGTGCGGGCCGATTCCATCGCTGATCTGGAAGTTTCCGCCGAGGGCCGCGCCCGACGCGTCGAGGCGCTGGCCGTAGATGTCGTAGCTCGTGGGGACGCCGGTCGAGTTCCGGCCGTCCACCCAGACGACGAGCGTCGTGCCGTCCGGGAGCGCGGCGCAGGAGGGATCGCTCTGCACGCTCGCGCCGACGACCGGATCTTGCGAGATGCGGAGATTGCCGCCGATCGTGGCGCCGGAGGCGGTGCGGTACGAGGCGAAGATCTCCCCTTTGCCGTCGCGGCCGTCGCCCCAGACGACGAAGTAGCGGTCCGACCCGAGCGAAATGACGCGCGGCGCGAACTGTTCTTCCGTGCCGATGTCGTCGCTCACCCGGAGATTCGGGGTGATCGGGATGCCGAGTGAATCGAGGGTGACGCCGAAGATGTCGCGATTGCCGAGCCGGGAGTCGACCCAGACGCAGAAGTAGGTCCCCGCGGGACTCCCGGCGATGTCGGGGCTCGATTGCACCTGGCCCGGCGGGTCGTCGTTCAAGCGCCGGTTGAGCGTCGTGCCGACCGCGAAGGCGTTGCGGATCGTGAGGGCGTAGATGTCGTAGTCCTCGAAGGTCCCGACGCCGTTGCGGCCGTCCTGCCAAGCCACCACGAGCGTGCCGGTGGCGCCGCGGGCCACGGAGGGCTCCCACTGATTGCGGCTGAGGCGGTCGTCGTTGAGGAGGAACTCGTCTTGCGCGACGGCGCGGCCCGGGAAGAGCGCGGGCGCGCCCGCGACGGCCGCGAGGAGGAAGGCGGCGAACGCCAGGGTGCGTGGAACGGAAGCGGCAGGCATCGAGAATCCGCCGGTCCGTGCGAGCAAGCGAGCGACCTCAACCCGGCGAGGCTCGAGTGCGACGGCGCTCAGAACGCGAGCGCGGGGATCGTCACCTCGGGATGGCTGGCGAGCACGTCGGAGACCTCGCGCGCGATCGCCTGGAGCCGTTCGCGGCTCTTCGCCTCGAAGCGGACCACCAGGACGGGCTGCGTGTTGGAGGCGCGGATGAGACCCCACCCATCGCCGAACTGGACTCGGACGCCGTCCACGTCCACCACGCGGTAGCGCGCGCGGAAATGCTCGCGCACGGACTCTACGATAGCAAACTTGGACGCGTCGGTGCAATCAAACCGCAGCTCCGGCGTCGAGACGTACTTCGCCTGCGGCAGCGCGTCGACGAGCGCCGACAGGGGCTGCGTCGCGGCCGCCACGATCCGAAGGAGGCGCCCCGCGCCGTAGAGGGCGTCGTCGTACCCGGGGAATTCGTCGGCGAAGAACATGTGCCCCGACATCTCGCCGCCGAGCGGCGCTTTCGTCTCCCGCATCTTCGCCTTGATGAGCGAGTGTCCCGCCTTCCACATGATCGGGGTTCCGCCCTTCGCCTCGATGTACTCCACGAGGCCCTGCGAGCACTTCACTTCGAAGATCACGGGGCTGCCCGGAAGGCGGGAGAGGACGTCGCCCGCGTAGAGGGCCAGCGTCTGGTCGCCGTAGAGGAGCCGTCCCTTCTCGTCGACCGCGCCGACGCGGTCGGCGTCGCCGTCGAAACCGATGCCGAGGTCGGAGCCCGCCGCCTTCACGCGCGCCATGAGCGCTTCCATGAGTTTCGGCACGGTCGGATCGGGGAGATGGTTCGGGAAGCGGCCGTCCGGCGTGTCGAAGATCGCGTCGACCTCGCAGCCGATCATGCGCAGGAATTTCGGTCCGAGGATGCTGGCGGCGCCGTTCCCCGGATCGACCGTCACCTTGAGCGGCCGCGCGAGCTTGATCCGCGACGCGAGGTCGGCGAGGTAGGGCTCGTCGACGTTCGCCGTCTCGAGCGTGCCGCGCGTCGAGAGGACGCCCGCCCGTTCGGCGCGGCCGCGGAGTTCGAGGACGTCGGCGCCGTGGAGCGAGGAGATTCCCTCGGAGAGCTTGAGTCCGTTGTACTCGATCGGATTGTGGCTGCCGGTGACCATGACGCCCGCGTCGGCCTTCAGACGGAGCACCGCGAAGTAGAGCGCCGGCGTGGGAACCTCGCCCACGTCGATGACGCGCATGCCCTGGTCGAGGAGCCCTTCGACGAGCGCCGCGCGGATGCGGGGCGAGGAGAGCCGGACGTCGCGCCCGACGGCGACGCTCGAGAACTTCTTCTCGCGCATCCGCTCCCCGAAGCCGCGTCCGATCGCGCGGACGACGTCGTCGGTTAGGTCCGTCTCGGCGATGCCGCGGATGTCGTACTCGCGGAAGATGGCGGGGTTCACGCGGGCTCCTTTCGGCGCAGGTAGGCGTCGATGAACGGCTGGATCTCGCCGTCCATCACGGCCTGCACGTCGGTCACGACGACGTCGGTTCGGTGGTCCTTCACTTGCGTATAGGGTTGAAAGACGTACGAGCGGATTTGGTTCCCCCAGGAGATGTCTTTCTTCCCGCCGCCGATGAGATCGTGCTTCGCGCGCTCCTCCTCGATCCGCTGGGCGTAGAGGCGGGCCATGAGCACCTTCATGGCGGCGTCGCGGTTCCGGAGCTGCGAGCGCTCGTTCTGGCACTGCACGACGAGCCCGCTCGGGATGTGCGTGATGCGGACGGCGGACTCGGTCTTGTTCACGTGCTGCCCGCCGGCGCCGCCGGCTCGATAGGTGTCGATGCGGATGTCGGCGTCCTTGACCTCGATCGGCGCGTCCTCCCCCACCTGGGGATAGACGAAGACCGACGCGAACGACGTGTGCCGGCGCTTCTGCGCGTCGAAGGGCGATATGCGGACGAGCCGGTGAATGCCGTGCTCGGCCTTCAGGAAGCCGTAGGCGTATTCCCCGTCCACCTGGATGGTCGCGTCCTTGATGCCGGCTTCGTCGCCCGC
>DASTSZ010000011.1:0-2308 GCA_035760425.1 Candidatus Eiseniibacteriota bacterium
AATCGCTGTTCGAGGCGCCGCGCTCAGGGAGCCGTCGCGGCGCTGTCGGAAGCGACGCGCGCGAGGCGGAGCGTGACGACGATTCGCCGCGGTTCGGGAATCAACGGCGCCGTCCCGGTGTCCACGGAGACTTCGCGTTGAATTTTCTCGCGTTCCTCCGTGATGTCAACCGGAAGCGTATCCAGCGTGTCCGCCGCCTCGACGGCGGAGAGCGGCCCGGAGACCTGCACCGACTCCGGCCTGACCTCCGGCGCGCCGGCAAGGCGCCATCCGGGGGCGACCGCGCCGGCCAGGCGCGCCCGCACGGCCACCCACTTTTCCGCCCTCGGCTCGATGGCGAAGGCGACTTCGCCGGGATCGCCGATGGCGGTCACCTCCACCAGCTTCGCCAGCTCCGGCGGGAAGGCCCGTTCGGCCACCTTTTCCGCCGTGATCGGCTCGACGTAGGGCCCGGGACCGATCCCCGCGAGGTCGAGCGTGAGAAGCGGGCTCGAGAGCCCGAGTCGGATGAGGTCCTTCCACTTCCCGCGCACGGTCACGTCGACGTGCGCCGGCGCCGCGCCGCGAATGGCGAGCGTGTCGGCGAGCCCCGAGAGACCGACCGCCACCTGGAGCGTCGACTCGCGCTGCTGCTCGGTGACCACGTGGGCGTAGAGGAGGAGCGCGAGGAAGAACGAGGCGAGCTTCAGCCCGATGTTGTCGAAGAAGAGGCTCCGGATCCACTCCCCCACGGCCCCGAGCAGGGAGACGGCCACTAGAAGCCCCCCACGCCGGTCGCGCCGAGCTCCACCCAGTAGCGCGTGCTCCGGGGGTCGACGCGGTCGACGGAGTTCCCGCTCACGACCGAGACGCGCACCCCGCGATTCTCGGGAATGTCGGGGAAGTAGAACCAGCCGCGGTCGCCCCCTTTGCCCCAGCGGAGCGTGAAGGAGTCGAAGCGGATGTCGCCGCCGTCGGCCACCGTGCGCACGCCGCGGTCGCGGCCGCGCGGGATGAACCAGAGGAGCGGCCCGCGCTCGAGGTACCAGAAGTACTGGAGCGAGTCGGGCGACCCCTCCTGCGTCGCGATGGGGAGGATCGCCGCGAAGTCGCCTTCGCGCCGCACGAGCACGACGTAGCCGGTCTCGAGTCGGAGGCGGATGTCGTGGAGCGGCCCGAAACGGGCGCGATCGGTCTCGGAGACTTCATCGAGGAACCGGACGAGCTGCACGTTGGCGCGGCCCGTGGCCGGCCCGGCGTTCGTCTCCGCCGGCGTCGCCGCGGGCGCCTCCGTCCGCGCCGCCACGCTCCTCCCGCCGAAGGCAATCGCCAGCAGGGCCGCGGAGAGGACGGCCAATCGTCGCGAGCGCGACCACGATGTCGGCGAACGGTGGGGCATGGGCTGACGTCGAGTTTCCCACGCGGCGGAAGAGGGGGTCAACGCCGGAGGCGGCAGCCGAATCCCTTGACGCCGCCCCGCGCGCGCCGCGACGCTCTTGGGATGTCGACGCGCCGTCACTCGATCGCCGTGGAAGGCCCCCTCGATCTCGCGCTCACGTTCACCTGCGGCCAGGCGTTTCGCTGGCGGCGGGAGGGCGCGTGGAGCGGCGTGGTGGGCGGCGCCGAGATCCTCGCGGTCGAAGGAGAGGACGCGCTCCAACTCGAGGTTCGCGGCCGCGATCCGGGCCGCGACGCGCTCGTCCGCTACTTCCGGCTCGACGAACATCCCGAGTCGCACCTCGCGCACGCTCGGGGGCTCCGCGACATTCCCGGCTTCACGGGACTTCTCGGCATGCGTCTATTGCGCCAGGAGCCCTGGGAGACGCTCGTCTCCTTCATCTGCTCGGCGGCCTCGAACGTCCGGAAGATCGCGGGGGGCGTGGAGGGCATGGCCGCGCGCTGGGGCGAGGCGATTCCCGGGAGCGACCGCCGCGCCTTCCCGTCGGCGGAACGGCTCGCGGCCGTTCGCGAGCGCGATCTCCGCGCGCTCGGCATCGGCTTTCGCGCGCCCTACGTCCTCGACGCGGCGCGGCGGCTCGCGCGGGGGCCGTGGGACTGGGACGCGCTCCGCCGCGCGCCGATCGAGGAGGCGCGCGCCGCGCTCCAGGAACTTCCCGGCGTCGGCCCCAAGATCGCCGACTGCGTGCTCCTCTTCGGCCTCGACCGGCTCGACACCTATCCGGTCGATCGCTGGATCCGCCGCGCGACGCTCGAGCTGACGTCGCGCCGCGCGGCCCGCGACGAGGATCTCGAGCGCTGGTCGCGCGCGCTCGGCCCGTCGCGCGGCTATCTCCAACAGATCCTCTTCCATCTTCGCCGGACCGGCGGC
>DASTSZ010000012.1:0-4121 GCA_035760425.1 Candidatus Eiseniibacteriota bacterium
GCTCCTACTATCTCCGCGAGTCGCTCGCCTCAACCTTCGACATGCCGTTCGAGCAGATCGCCGTCGGCTCGGGCTCGAACGATCTCATCGACGTCCTCTGCCGCATCCATCTCGGGCCGGGGGACGAGGCGATCATGTCGAACCCGGCGTTCGTCATGTACGCGGTGGCCGTGAACGTCTCGGGCGGCACGCTCGTCCGCGTGCCGGGGAAGGCGCTCTTCCACGATCCCGAGGCGATGCTCGCCGCGATCAACGACCGCACGCGGCTGGTCTACTTCTCGAATCCCGACAACCCGACCGGGACGATCGTCCGCCGCAAGGCGATGGACGACTACTTCCGAAACGTGCCGCCCCACGTCACGACGATCCTCGACGAGGCCTACTTCGAGTACGTGGAGGACCCCGAGTACCCGAACGGTCTCGACTACCTTCGCCGCGGCCATCGCGTGGCGGTGCTCCGGACCTTCTCGAAGATCTACGCGCTCGCGGGGCTCCGCGTCGGCTACGGTTTCTTTCCGGAGGACCTGGCCGGGCTCGTCCACCGCGTGCGGCTTCCGTTCAACGTCACGAGCGTGGGGCAGGCGGCGGCGCGCGCGAGCCTCGAGGACCCGGGGCAGGTCGCGCGGAGCCGCGAACTCGTGCGGGACGGCCTCGCGCTCTTCAAGAAGGAACTCCCGCCCCTCGGCATCGAACTCACGCCCTCCTGGACGAACTTCGTGCTCGCGAAGTTCCGCGGCTCGGCCATCGACGCCGGCCGCTCGCTCGAGCGGATGGGCGTCATCGTCCGGCCCATGACGTCGTTCGGGCTCTCGTCGCAGTACGCGCGGATCAGCATCGGCTCGCGCCTCGAGAACGAGCGGCTGATCGAAGCCCTTCGCCGGCTCGCGTGAGCCGCGCCACCACCCGCCCCGGCCGGCCGCTTCGCGGCGAGGCCTCGCTCCCGGGCGACAAGTCGATCACCCAGCGCGCCATTCTGCTCGGCGGCCTCGCGCCCGGCGCGACGGTCGTTCGCGGCGCCAATCCCGGGGCCGACGCGGCGGCCGCGCTCGGCGTCGTGCGCGCGCTCGGCACGGCGGTCCGGCGAGGTCGAAACGGCGAGATCGTCCTCCGCGGCGGCGCGTTCCGCGAGCCGGAGCGCGTCCTCGACGCGAAGAACTCGGGCACGACGCTGCGCCTCTCGACGGGACTCCTCGCCGCGCAGCCCTTCCTCTCCATCCTCACGGGGGACGAATCGCTCCGCCGCCGTCCGGTCGCGCGCGTGCTCGTGCCGCTGCGCGCGCTCGGCGCCGATCTCGCGGCGCGCGATGGCGGACGGCTCGCGCCGGTGGTGGTTCGAGGGCGCGCGCTCCACGGCGCCGAGGTCGACACGGCGGTCGCGAGCGCGCAGGTGAAGAGCGCGCTTCTCCTCGCCGCCATCCAGGCGGAGGGGACGACGCTCGTCCGCGAACCGGCGGAGACGCGCGACCACACGGAACGAATGCTCCCGCTCTTCGGCGCGCCCGTTCGGCGCGACGGTCTCGAGGTCTCGGTCGCGGGCGGCGCGCCGCTCCACGGAGCGGAGATCGACGTGCCGGGCGATCCGTCGGCCGCGGCCTTCCTCGCCGCCGCCGCCGCGCTCGTGCCGCGCTCCGACGTCCTTCTTCGCGGCGTCGGCGTGAACCCCACGCGGCGCGCGTTCTTCGATCTCCTGGCCCGCGCCGGCGCGCAGGTGGCGTTCGAGAATCCTCGAAACGCGGGGGAGGAGCCGGTGGCCGATCTTCACATCCGGCACGGCGCCCTGAACCCTCTCTCGATCGGCGCCGCCGAGATTCCCGCGCTCATCGACGAGTTGCCGCTCGTCGCCGTTCTCGCCGCCTTCGCGCGAGGAACGTCGTCCGTGCGCGGCGCCGCGGAACTCCGCGTGAAGGAGTCGGACCGCATCGCGGCCATCGCGGCGGCGTTCGCGGCGATCGGCGGCGTGATCGAAGAGAAGGAAGACGGCTGGGACATCGTGGGGAGCGGGCGTCTTCGGGGCGGCTCGGTCGAGACGCGGGGCGATCACCGGATCGCGATGGCGTTTCTCGTGGCCGGGCTCCGCGCGACCGACGGGATCACCGTCGACGACGCGTCGGCGGCGGCGGTCTCCGACCCCGGCTTCCTGCCCCGCCTTCGGAAACTGATCGCGTGACGCCGTTCGTTCTCGCCATCGACGGTCCGGCGGGCGCGGGGAAGAGCGTGACGGCGCGCGCCGTAGCCGCGCGGCTCGGATTGCGCCACGTCGACTCCGGCGCCATGTACCGCGCCGTCGGCTGGCTCGCCCGCTCGAAGGGCGTCCCGCTCGACGACGAGCGCGCCATTCTCGCGCTCCTCGACAAGGTCCGTCTCGACGCGGGTCCGGAGGGGCTCCGCGCCGACGGGGAACTCGTCGAGCCGCACATCCGAAGCGCCGAGGCGGGCGAGGCGGCGTCCCTCGTCGCCGTCCACCAGCGCCTCCGCCGTCGTCTCGTGCAGCTGCAGCGTTCGCTCGCGGCGCCGCCGGGGCTGGTGATGGAGGGGCGCGACATCGGGACGGTGGTCTTCCCGAAGGCCGATCTGAAACTCTTCCTCACGGCGAGCGTCGAAGCGAGAGCGAGGCGGCGGCACGCCGAACTCGAGGCGCGCGGGGAGACGCCCGACCTGGCCGCGATCGAGGCGATGCTTCGGGAGCGCGACCGGCGCGACGAAGAGCGCGAGGCGAGCCCCCTCAAGTCGGCGCCCGACGCGATCCCGTTCGACACGACGGCGATGTCCCTGGACGAGCAGATCGACCTGGCCACCCATTGGGCCCGGCTGGGGATGGCGGGGCCGGGGAAGATGACGGCGATCTTCCGCTTCGGGCACGACTTCGCCCACTGGTTCGGGAGGCTCGCGCTCCGGTCCACGATCGAGGGCCTGGAGCACCTGCCCAGGTCGGGGCCCCTGATCGTGGCGTGCAACCATATCTCCTTCTGGGACCCGCCCTTGGTGGGATCGTCGGTGCCTCGCGTGATCCACTTCGTGGCCAAGGCGGAGCTGTTCGAGAATCGCTTCTTCGGCGGGCTCATAAGCAGGTATAATGCCATCCCGATCCACAGGGGGGCCCGCGCCCGCGGCGGCCTTCGCGGCGCCGAGGACGTCTTGGCCAAAGGCGGATCGGTATTGATCTTTCCGGAAGGGACCCGGAGCAAGGGCCCCGGCTTTTTGCCGCCCAAGGCCGGCATCACGCGACTCGCGGCGGCGACCCGGTCGCCGATCGTGCCCGCCCGGATCACCGGTTCGCGCCAGATCCGCCGCTCGATGCTGCGGCAGGTATTGGTGCGGATCGCGTTCGGCGCGCCGATGATGCCCCCGATGGGCGACGAGGTCACGGCGGAGGGCGGCCGGGCGTTCGCGCGACGCGTCATGGACGCGATCGGCGCCCTGTAACGAGGAGACGGAGACGAGCGATCCCATGGACGTGGTCGTAGCCGACAACGCGGGCTTCTGCTTCGGCGTGAAGCGCGCGATCAAGATGGCGAACGAGACGCTGGATCAGGCGTCGGGCACCGTGCAGGCGCTCGGGCCGCTGATCCACAATCCCCAGGTCGTCGGCGCGTTCCAACGCCGCGGACTTCAGGTCGCGGGCTCGCTGGAGGAGCTCTCGGCCGGGGCGACGATCGTCATTCGCTCGCACGGCGTCGGCCCCGACGTGAAGAAGGGGGCCGAGGAGAAGGGCCTTCGCGTGGTCGACACGACCTGTCCCTTCGTGACGAAGGCGCAGGAGTACGCGGGACGGCTCATCGCCGACGGCTACAAGGTCGTGGTCATCGGCGACGAGCATCATCCCGAGGTGGTCGGCATCGTCGCGCACACGGGCGGAAAGGCGATCGTGCTCAACACGGCCGCCGAGGCCGAGGCGCTCAAGTTCATCCCGCGGATGGGCGTGGTTTTCCAGACGACGCACTCCATCATGCACGTGCAGGAAGTGGTCGGCGCGCTCTTGAAGCGGGGGAAGGAAGTCCGCGTCTTCAACACGCTCTGCGGCGCCACGACGGCGATGCAAAAGACGGCGGTGGAGCTGGCGCCCGAGGTCGACGCGATGGTGATCGTCGGCGGCCGCCAGAGCGCGAACACCGCGCAGCTCG
>DASTSZ010000013.1:0-3637 GCA_035760425.1 Candidatus Eiseniibacteriota bacterium
GGTCGGGCCGCGTGGGGCCCGCGCAAGCGGCCCCAGAAATTACAGTTACCCGGGGCGCCGGGAAAGACACTATTCTATCGAAAATTCCGCCGCGCGGGCGTCGCCATTTTCACCGGCGCGTCGCCGGGCGGCCGCCGGACCACTTCCGAGATCCCGACCGAGACGCAAGGAGGCCAGACGTTGGGCAGTGACGCGTACGGCGCGCTCGTCGCCGGAGTCCTCTTCCCGCTGCACGAAATCCTCAAAGGCCACAGCACCAACCGCCGCCTCCGGGAACTCGAACGAAGCCAATGGTGGGACGTGAAGACGCTCGAGTCGGATCAACTCGAGCGCCTTCGCGCCTTCCTGGCGGACGCGGGCTCGAGCGTTCCGTACTACCGCGACCTCTTCGCCCGCGTCGGATTCGATCCGGCGTCCGTGCGCAACCTCCGCGATCTCGCGAGACTTCCGATCCTCACGAAGGCGGAGATTCGGACGCATCGAGCCGCCCTCGTGCGCGACGGCGCGACCGGCCTCGCGCCGAACAGCACCGGGGGATCGACGGGAGAGCCGCTCCAGTTCCTCGTGGGCCCCGACCGCGTCACCGCCGACGTGGCGCACCGGCGCCGCGCCATGCGCTGGTGGAACGTCGACATCGGCGACCCCGAGATCGTGCTTTGGGGGTCGCCCATCGAGATCACGCGCCAGGATCGCGTCCGGATGATCCGCGACCGGCTCTTCCGAAGCACGCTCCTCTCCGCCGCGGGCATGACGCCCGCGCGATTGGACGAGTACCTCGATACGTGGGCGCGCGTTCGCCCCGCCCAGATCTTTTCGCACGCCTCCGCCCTCTGCGAGGTGGCCACGCACGCCGAACGAACCGGCCGCGACCTGACGAGGCTCGGCACGCGCGTCATCTTCGTGACGTCGGAAGAACTCTACGGATACCAGCGCGAGCAGCTCGAGCGCGTCTTCGGGTGCAAGGTGGCGAACGGATACGGCGGACGGGACGCCGGCTTCGTGGCGCAGGAGTGTCCGAAGGGCGGCATGCATCTCAGCGTGGAGGACGTGGTGGTGGAGATCGTCGACTCGAAAGGGCTCCCGCTCCCGCCGGGGGAAGCGGGCGAAATCGTCGTGACGCATCTCGCCACGGGGGACTTCCCGTTCATCCGTTACGGAACGAGCGACATCGGCGTGCTCGACGCCGCGCCCTGCGCCTGCGGCCGGGGACTCCCGCTCCTGCGCGAACTCCACGGCCGCGCCGACGATCTCCTCCAGGCGATGGACGGCGCCCGCATCCCGGGCCAGATGGTCGTGCATCTCGTGAAGAACCGTCCGGAGATCACCGGCTTCAAACTCATCCAGGAGGCGCCCGATCTCATCCGGGTGCAGCTCGTCGTCGAGGGCGAACTGGTGGAGGAAGCGAAGACGTCGATCGTGCAGGGCGTGCGCGCGCGGCTGGGGCAGGGGATGCGCGTCGAGTTCGAGAAGGTCCCGTCGATTCCGCGCGAGGCGTCGGGCAAGTACCGATCCGTGGTGAGCCGGATCGGCCTCAGCCCCGCGATGGCGGCGGAACGGACCGCGGCGCGGCCCTGAATCGCGGCACGCGGCGGGCCGCGAGCTCCGCGTAGAGCGCCGCGTACGCCCGCACCATGCCGGGCATGGAGTGGACCGCCTCCATTCGTGCGCGCCCGGCCCGGCCCATCTCGGCGCGCCGGGATACGTCCTTCAGCAATTCGAGGATCCGCCGCGCCATCGCGTCCGGATCGCCGGACGGTACGAGATGGCCGGTCTCGCCGTCGACCACCAGGTCGGGCGTCCCTCCGACGGCGGTCGCCACGACGGGCCGCCCCGCCGCCATCGCCTCGAGAATCGTGTTCGACATCCCCTCGTAGCGGGACGAGTTCACGTAGACGTCCGTCGTGCGCATGAGCCGCGGGATGTCCGTCCGGACGCCGGCGAACCGGACGGCCGCCGCCACGCCGAGGTCCGCGGCCTCGCGGTCGAGTCCGCCCTTCGGATTCTCGGCGCTCCCTTGTCCGATCAGGAGAAGGCGCGCGCGTGGTTCGGCGCCATGGACTCGCGCGAACGCCCGGAGGAGCGTCGCGTGGTCCTTCACGCCGCGGAAACCGCCGATGTTCGTGACGACGAGATCGTCCGGCGCCAGCCCGAGTTCGCCGCGGAGCCCGGGGGAGCGGTCGTCGCCGCCGAAGGCTTCGAGGTCGACGCCGTTCGGAATCCAGCGAATCCGATCGCTCGGGACCTTCCATTCGCGCGCCACCTCCGCCGCGAGGTCGCGCGACACGGCGCAGACGCAATCGACGCCCATGGCGAGAATCCGGCTCCCGAGTTCGCGCTTCGGGTGGCGGAGCGTGTCGTCCTTGCCATGTTCGCCGTGGATGACGATCGGCACGCGGGCGAGCCGCGCCGCGCAAACCGTGTAGAGAAACGTCGACCAGTTGTGCGAGTGGACGGCGTCGACGCGCTCCGCGCGAAAGAGATCGGCGAGCCGGAGGATGACGCGCCAGTTCCGCCCGGACGCCTTCCGCATCTCGAAGACCGGCACGTCGGGCGAGAGGAGCGTCGAGACGTCGTCGCGGCGATGGCGCATGCAGACGATCATCGAGCGAACGCGCGCGGCGTCGAGGCGGTTCACGAGTTTCACGACGCCGTACTCCATGCCCGCGAGGGCGAGCACGTCGACGACGTGGGCGACGCGCAGGGGCGCGGGGGATTCGGAGGCGGGCGTCGCGTGCATGGCTGCAGGGTACCAACGCGCGCGCGCCGCTGTCATCCGATGGCTCCGGCGCGCGCGCCCATCACGCCCGCGAGCCGCGCGAACGCCAACTTTCCCGTGGACATTCCCCCCGTCGGAATCTAGCCTGACCGGTTCATGAACGCATCGCGCGATCGCCTTCCGCGTTCCGCTCCACCCCCCAATCGGACGCATCCATGACGCTTCACGACGAGAGCCGCGACGCAGCCGCCGGGCGGGGCCACGCGTGAGCGGGATCTGCGGCGTCCTCGCGCGCCCGGGCGGCCCGCCGCTCCCGCCGTCCGGCATCGACGCGATGTGCCGCCGGCTCGCGATCGGCGCGACCGACGCCACGAGCGTTTGCGCCACCGTCTCGCTCGGGCCGGTCGCGCTCGGCGCCTCCACCTTCGGGCGGCACCAAGGCGGCGTGGCCCACATCTCGCGCGACGGTCACGTGGTCGCGGTCGCGGTGGTCGGGAGCTTCTACGATCAGGACGCGCCCCGCGCCGCGGTCCCCGAGCACTTCCTCGCGCGCTATCTCGAGGAGGGGATCGGATTCGTCGAGCGGATCCGCGGCGAGGCCGTCTTCGCCGTGTGGGACGGACGTTCCGACACGCTCCACCTCACGACCGACCGCTTCCGCTTCCACTCGCTCTACGTCGCCGACCTGCCGGAGCAGTTCGTCTTCGCCTCCCGCATCGGCGCGATCCTCGCGTCGCCGATCCCGTTTCGGGCGACGCTTCGCCCCGAGGCGATCGTGGACGCGGTGGGGACGTCGATCATTCCGACGCCGGCCACCGCCTATCGCGAGATCTCGAAGGTGCCGCCGGCGCAACGGCTGTCGCACCGGGCCGGCGCGACGACGTTCGCGACCTACTGGGACATCGACTTTCGTAATCCGCG
>DASTSZ010000014.1:0-2657 GCA_035760425.1 Candidatus Eiseniibacteriota bacterium
AGCGCGATGCCTGCGACCGCGATCCAGCGTATGAGGTCGTCGGGCCGCGCCCCTCCGGGCGCCCCGCCCGCGTGGAGCGGAGGGGCGATCTGCACGAGCGCGCCGATGATGATGATGCTGCTGATCGCGTTGGTCACGCTCATGAGCGGCGTGTGCAGTGCGGGTGTCACGTTCCAGACCACCATGTAGCCCACGAAGCAGGCGAGGATGAAGACGGTGAAGTGGGAGAGGAAGGCCGCCGGGGCGTTCGCGCCGATGAACCAGAAGACGGCGGCCGCCGCCGCGAACATGATCGCCGTGCGGGCGGGCGAGGCCGGCTCGCCGCCGCCGCCGCCGTGTCCGTGGCCCTTCGACTTCTCGGCCGGCTTCGCCGTCGCGGCCGCGGCCGGCTTGGCCGCGGGGGGAGGCGCCGCGGAGAGTTTGGGCGCCGGGGGCGGCCAGGTGATCGTGCCCTCCTTGATCACCGTCGTCCCGCGGATCACCTCGTCGTCCATGTCGACGTTGAGCGCGCCGTCCTTCGCCTTGCAGAGATCCTCGGTGAGGCGAAGCAGGTTGGTCGCGTAGAGCGTGCTCGCCTGCTTCGCGAGCCGGCTCGGCAAGTCGGTGTAGCCGATGATGGTCACGCCGTTGCGCACCACCACCTGGCCGGGCACCGTGAGTTCGCAGTTGCCGCCCTGTTCCGCGGCCATGTCGACGATGACGCTCCCGGGCTTCATCGACTGCACCATCTCCGCCGTGATGAGTCGCGGCGCGGGCCGGCCCGGAATGAGCGCCGTCGTGATGATGATGTCGACGTCCTTGGCCTGCTTCGCGAAGACCTCGCGCTGCGCCTTCTGGAAGCCTTCGCTCATGAGCTTCGCGTAACCGCCGACGCCCGTGCCTTCTTCCTGGTAGTCGACGCCGACGAACTCGCCGCCCATCGAAACGACCTGGTCGGCGACTTCCGGGCGCGTGTCGTTCGCGCGCACGATGGCGCCGAGTCCCGACGCGGTGCCGATGGCCGAGAGGCCCGCGACGCCGGCGCCGATGACGAAGACCTTGGCGGGGGGCACCTTGCCGGCGGCGGTGATCTGGCCCGTGAAGAAGCGGCCGAAGTGGTGGGCCGCCTCGATCACCGCGCGGTAACCCGCGATGTTGGCCATCGAGGAGAGGGCGTCGAGCTTCTGCGCCCGCGAGATGCGCGGCACACTGTCCATCGCGAGCACCGTCGCCTTCTTCGCGGCGAGGCGCTGCATCAGATCGGCGTTCTGCGCGGGCCAGATGAAGGAGACGAGGGTCGTGCCGTCCCGCATCAGGCCGAGTTCCTCGACGGATGGGGCGCGGACCTTGAAGACGATGTCGGCCTTGGCCCAGAGGGCGGCCGCGCCGTCCACGACCTCGGCGCCCGCGGCGCGATAGACATCGTCGCCGCAGTTCGCCGCGGCGCCGGCGCCGCTTTGGACCGTCACCGCGAAGCCCAGTTTGATCAGTTTCTCGACGACTTCGGGGACGGTGGCGACGCGCTTCTCGTCCGCCGCCGTTTCGACCGGAATGCCGATCACCGATGGCATGAAGTTCCTCCCGTGATGTATCTCCACGGGCCGCGGATCCTCCGGGCGAAGCGCATCGAAATCGGTGCGCATCGACGCATGGGGGCGGCCCATACCTGGCCGCCATCATGCCGGATTGCCGCGCTTCCAACAAGGAGCGGAACGTCAGCCGCTAGGCGCTACGGGCGGGGCTCCTAAGGTGGTAGGCGGGGCTGGCCCCCTTCGCGATCAGCCAGATTGCGAACGGCACCTCGAAGGCGAGCATGGGCATCCAGATCAGAAAGGCGTAGGGGGCGCCGAGGCATCCCGCGAGCTTCAGCGGAAGGGCCACGACGAGCAAGGCGGACGCGAAGAGGCCGATCCAGCCCATCGCGGCGGGGATCATCCGGCCGCGCCAGAGGAGATAGCAGAAGAGCAGGCTGCCCACCGCGAAGAACATTCCGGTGACGCTCACGTCCGAGGTCATGAGGTAGGCGCCGAGCGCGTGGGCCGCACCGCTCTCCGGCGCACTCGCGCCGGTCGTCGTCGCGAGCCAGAGCAGCCGCTGCGTCTCGGGGATCGAGGCGCCCGAGATCACGCCCTCGCCGGCGCGGCAGAGCAGCGCCAACATCGCGAGATCCCGGTCCTCGTCCCGCGTGAGGGCGTAGAGCGTCACGGCCAGAACCAGCGCGGAGAAGCACATGACGAGGGAGAGGACGAGCACGCCATGGACGGCTGTGGTGTGCTGCGCGATTCCCGCCAGCTGCGCGGCGATCCCAGCGCCTCCCGTGGCGCGGCCGAAGAGGACCATGCTGGCGATGCCCGCGGCGATGTAGATCAGGAAGGCGAAGCCGGCGATTCTAGCGTTCGTGGTTCGTGTCATGTGAGTCGAGCCCCCTCCGTGCAGCCGTGTGCAGCGACGTCCGAATGATCTCCCACGCGCGGGCGACGTGGGCGGCGTTGGTGCGGATGTTGCCGACGGCCAGGCGCAGTGCCATCGCCTCTCTGAGTCGCGTCGCCGAGAGATAGACCTCCCCTGACCCGTTCACTCGCTCGAGGAGGTCGGCGTTGAGGGCGTCGAGCTCCAACCGGTCGTCGACACCCTTCGGCGCCGCCCGAAAGCAAACGACGCTGAGCGACGGCGGCGCG
>DASTSZ010000015.1:0-5593 GCA_035760425.1 Candidatus Eiseniibacteriota bacterium
AAAGATGTCCCTCAGAGATCTCGCCAAGAAGTCCGACGCCATCGTGCTCGCGCGCGTCGAGGATGAAACCGCCCGCTACGACGCCAACAAGGAAATCTACACCTACATCACGCTTCGCGTTCTCGAGCCCGTGAAGGGCCCGAAGAAGGACGAAGTCATCACCATCCGGCAGATCGGCGGCACCGTCGACAAGATCGCGTCGATCGTCCCCGGCACTCCGACCTTCCGGAAGGGCGAGGAAGTGGTGCTATTCCTGACGCAGAAGGACGGCGCCGGCTATCCGTGGGTCATGGGGCTCCAGCAGGGCAAGTACACCGTGACGGCGGATGAGAAGGGCTCGAAGAGCGTCCGCAACGAGATCGACGGCGAACTCAAGTTCGTCGCCCCGGGCGACAAGACGACCGACGCGGAAGCCGGAAAGGCCCAGCCGCTCCAGTCGTTCCTCGATGGCCTGCGCACCCAGCTCGACGAAGCCGGCAAGGTGCAGGTCGAACCGACCAACAACTAGAGGAGGGCGAGCACCATGAAGACGAATCGATTCCGCTTCATCGTCGCCGCGCTCCTCGTGGTCGCGTTCGCGGTGGCGAGCGCAGACCCGGCCGCGGCCTTCATCCGACTCGGGCGCCAGGCGGACGCCGTCAGCCCGGTCGTGCAGGCGCACTGGCTCGACAGCGATCTTCCGCTGAAGAGCGCCGTCAATTCGGCGAACAACGACATCCCGCCCGCCACGGCGTTGGCCACGGTCCAGGCGTGCGCGCAGTCGTGGGTGGACATCAACACCTGCTACTTCACGGCCGACGTGCACGAGTGGGGCGCGCCCGAAACCGCGCCGGATCTCGAGTTCGACGGGCAGAACAGCGTCTTCTTCGACATGGCGGGCGTGAACTTCGCGCCGGGCGGCGGCGTCATCGCCTTCGTCCGCTCCATCGTGAACCTCGTCGACGGACAGACGCTGGACGCCGACATGGTCTTCAACGATCGCGACTTCTACTCCTCCGTCTCCTCCCCGGGCCTCACGCCGGCGCCGGCGGGTCAGACGAGCGTCGACCTGCAGGCGGTGCTCACGCACGAGTACGGCCACTACTTCGGCCTCGACCACACCTCGGTGGCCGGTTCGACGATGATTCCGTTCATCTCGAACGACATCTCGCAGCGGACCCTGGAACTCGACGACCGCGCCGGTCTCTCCGACGTCTATCCGGAGTCGGCGGCTCGGGGTCTCTCGCCCGGCGCCGTGGACTTCCGCGCCACGACGGGCGTCATCAGCGGCACCGTGTTGAACGGCTTCAACGGCTCGGCCATCTTCGGCGCGCACGTCGAAGCCATCAATCTCGCCATCCCGAACGCGGCGAACTCGATCAGCACCATCTCGGGCGAGTACACGCTTCGGAACGGGCAGGGCGACTTCTCCATCCGCGGTCTCCCGCCGGGCAACTACGCCGTGCGCATCGTTCCGCTCGACGGCATCAACACGACGGCCGCCGACGCGAACGTGGGCGGCGTCTACAACGGCCTCGACATCGGCTACGAGCCGGAATTCTGGAACGGCGCGTCCGAGAGCGCGAACGGCTTCACCGACCCGCCCAACTCGTTCGAGCCCGTGGCGGTGGCGGCCGGCGCGACGAGCGGCGGCATCGCCTTCCAGACGAACACCTACCCGGGCCGCGTCCTCATCGCGCAGCACGGGTCGTTCGAGAACATCGTGACCTTCCGCAACACGGGCTATCTGGCGGTTCGCTTCGATCCGCCGTTCGATCCGCCCTACACGATCTCGAACGTTCAATTCCCCTCGTTCACGTTCAACGGGATTCCGGCGCCGTTCGTGAGCGCCAAGCTCTGCCCGATGAACCCCGCCAACGGCGGTCCGGACATCGCGAACGCGATCTTCAGCCAGACGCCGTTCAACGGCAATCCGAACGGGATCAACACGGTCACGCTCAACTACGCCGTGACCGACCCGGGCAAGACCTTCTTTTGGGTGATGCAGTTCCCGTCGCAGGCAACCCCGGGATTCCCGAACAACTTCCCGTTCCTGCGCATGGACTTCACCCAGCTGGAGCGCGGACTCTTCGGCAACAGCTACAGCGTCAGTCTCGCCGGCACGCCGTCGATCTCGATCGACCGCAATCTCGCCGTCGACATGACCTGCCAGGTGCCGGAGAGCGAAGTTCCGATCGTCGCCCCGGGCTCCTTCGGCGGCAACCGGCGCGCCACGCAGATGGAGTTCTCCTACCGCGTGCCGCCGACCAACACCCGCGCGGACGGATTCTCGCTGCCGGCGAATTCGCTCGAGCGGACCGAACTCGTCTACCGCGGCGTCGGGGCGGATTTCTCCTACTCGACGAAGGACTCGGCGGGCGCCGGAACGAACACGTTCCACTACGAGCCGCTGCCCTCGAGCACCGTTCCGACGATCTGGGCCACGCAGGCGATCGACAAGAACGGAAACCGCAGCCTCACGTCGAACGTGACGATCGTCGGATTCAATGAGGACGCCGACGAGCCGAACGGTCGCGCGAACGAGGCGAAGCCGCTCACGACGCCGGTGGCGTCGCGTCCGGAGAGCTACTCGCCGGCCGGCGATCAGGACTTCTACTCGGTCCAGGCCAAGCCGGGCGACATGATCGACGCCAGCGCGGCGTCGGTGGGGCAGGACGGGAACAACAACATGGATCTCGTCATGTTCCTGTTCGACAACAACGGCGACTTGGTGGCCGCGAACGACGACTTCTCGGGGCTGAACCCGCGGGTCACGTACGTGGTGCCGCCGCCGTCGGGCAATTCGAATAGCAAGGCGCCCCGCACGTACAAGATCCTCGTCTCGGACATCACCTCGTCGGCCTTCGCGCCGACCGCGCCGCCGCAGGTCCGGACGGGGCAGGGGTATGTCCTTTCGGCGAACGTGACGACGCCGGTCTCGCTGGCCGGACGCATGGGCCGCACGATCGATCCGAACGAGTTCTACTTCGAGAACTCGGGACCGAACCCGGCGAATCCCACGGCGAAGTTCCTCTACGCCATTCCGAAGACCGTCGGCGCGGGCTCGCACGTCGTGATGCGCATCTACGACGTGAGCGGCCGCATGATCCGCACGCTCGTCGACGGTTTCCAGTCCGCCGGTCCGCACTCGGTGATCTGGGACGGCAAGAGCGATCGCGGCGTCGGTGTTTCCTCGGGCCGTTATTTCGCGCGAATCCAAGCGGGATCGTGGAACTCCACCACGAACGTGACGATTCTGAAGTGATCTCGTGAGCTTCAAGTTTCTCGGGGGGCCGGCGCGAACCGCCGGCCCCCGCTTCTTTTCGGGTGTCTGGAACGGCGCGACGACCCTGGCGGCGTTCGCGGTCCTCGCCGCGCCGGCCGCGGTCACGGCGTTCGCCGCGCTGGCCTGCCTCGCGGCGGCGCGGGCCGACGCGGCCGAGTGGATCCCGCCGCGCCCGGTCACAGCCTGGTTCCCCTCGGCGACGATCGCCCCCGGCGCCTCCGTCACGCTGGAGCTCGTCCTCCGCGCGGAGGGCGCGTCGGCGTCGGTCGAGTGGAGCGCCGCGAGTTCGGGCGCCTTCCTCTCGACCGTCACGCCGTCGTCGGGGACGCTCGTGCTGGCCGCGGGCGCGGTGACCCGCATACCGCTCACCGTCGGCGTTCCGCCCGCCTCGCTCGGTCTCGGCAGCGTCACCGTCACCGTCGTCTACGGGAACGGCGGAAGTCTCGCGGCGCGAACCACCGCCTCGGTCACCGCGGCTACCGACGGACGTCCCGAGATCTGGCCCTCGAGCCCCACGTGGTCCGGCACGGCCGGAACGTCGGGCACGGCGGCCTTCACGGTGCGAAGCCGCATCGGTAGTTCCGAAACCGTGGTCGTCACGGCCGGCAAGTCGAATCCCGATCCGAACAACGTCGGGCTCCTCTTCCCGCCGGGAGGATCGGCGCCGGCGACCCTTCTCATCCCCGGGGCCGCCACGGTTCCGCTCAACGTGACGAGCACGCTTCCGGGAAACGCGTGGGCCGGGAATTCCAATGCCTTCCAAGTGAATCTCACGAGCGCCGGCGGGATTTCGACCGCGACGGCCTTCGCGATCGTTCAGACGGCGAATCCCGACTCGCTTCCGACCGCGCTTCGACCGATCGGCGTGCTGCCGCTCGATCAAGGCGCCGCCGGACGCGACGGTCCCGCGCTTCTCGCGAACCGCGGATTCTGGCTCACGCCGGAAGGCTTGGGCGGAATCGAGGTCTCCCGCGCCGCGTCGAGCGACTCGATCGGACTCACCGACGCCGACGGCGACGGCGGCGACGATCGCTTGGTCGGCACGCTCCGCATTCCCTCGTTCGCGGCGGCCCTCTCGGTCGTGCCCGGCTTCGTCGCCGCGAGCGGGGAGACGCTCGATCTCGGGCTTCTCGCCGCCGGGCGAGCGGGCCTCATGATCCTCGACCTTCGCGTCGTCGAAGATCCGCTCTTCGGCGCATGGGAGGACTTCTTCGACTCCGATCAGAACGGCGTCGACGACCGCATCCTCCGCACGATTCCGACGCCGGGGTTCGCGACCGACGTGGCGTGGACGACGGCGCCGTCGGGGCGCGTCGTGGCGTTCGTCGCCGACGCCGACACGGGATCGATTCCGGTCGGCTCGACGTTCGATCCGCTCGCGACGGCGGCGGGGACCGGCGCCGGCATCGTGGCGATCGACGTGACGGCCGCGGTCGACTCGCTTTCGGGATTGCCGGTGACGGCGGGGACGTGGAGCACGCCGGGAAACGCGCTCGACGCCGAGGTGCGCGGGTCGGGCGGTGCGGTCACGCTCGCCGTGGCGGACGGCGCGTCGGGCGTCGCGGTGGCGGACGTCACGCTCGGCGCGGGAATACCTGCAACCGCGGCCTTCGCGCCGCGCGACGCGGTCCCGCTCTCCTCGGCGTGGGGCGCGCCCTACGCGCGCGACATCGCGTGGGTCTCGAATTCGCGGGAGACGCTCTACCTTGCCGTCGCGGCGGCGGGCGGCGGATTGCAGATCGTCCGCGTTCCGGACTCGGGCGCCCCTTCGCTGGTGCTCGCGCAGCAGACGTCCGGGCCTCCGTGCGGCGTCGCTGCCGCCTCGACCGGCGTGGTCGCGGCGGCGCAAGCGAGCGCCGGCGTCGCGCTCTTCCAACTTCCCGGCCGCGCGGCGCTCGATCTCGTGACGCCCGGCGCGGCGGCGCCCTACACGGCGCCGCTGGCGCTCGGGAGCGCGACGAGCTTCCCGGGCGGGGCGCCGCTCACGAAGGCGCAGTTTCAGAATCCGGCCGGCGGCGCCACGGCGCTCGCCTTCGAGCCGACGAGCGGCCCTCTCCCCGATCTCTTCGTGTGCGATAGTTCCCGGATGACCGTGCTCCGCCCCGGGCCGACGACCATCACCGCCGTGGCGTGGGAGCCGCGCGAGGCGCCGCCGGTGCTTCGAAGCGTGCGGCTCGACGTCTACCCGAATCCGGTCAGCGGGGAGGCGGTGCTTCGCGCTCGGGCCGCGTCAGGCGCGGGCGCGGCGTCGGGCGGTGCCGGGGCGCTGCGCGCGACGGAACGAATCGACATTCTCGACGTGCAGGGCCGCGTGGTGCGGACCCTGCG
>DASTSZ010000016.1:0-9317 GCA_035760425.1 Candidatus Eiseniibacteriota bacterium
TGGGAGCCCGCCGGGCGTTCGCTGCTAGCTCGAATCCCACGAAGGGAGGCGCCGCGCGCCGTCGACGTCGGATGCGGCGCGCTCGGGTGGCTCCGCGTTCTCGGCGAATGGGCCGGGCCGAACGGCGAGGTCGTCGGCGCCGACATCGACGAAGCGATGCTCGCCGCCGCCGGCGCCTTCGCGCAGGCCGAGGGCCTGGCGAACGTCAACCTTTGCCGGGACGACCTCTTCGCGAGCGCCTTGCCGGCCCATTCCTTCGACCTCGTGCACGCGCGATTCCAACTCGCGCCGCTCGGCCGCGTGGCGGAACAGCTCCACGCGTTTCGGCGCCTGGTGAAGCCGGGCGGTTGGCTGGTCCTCGAGGAGCCCGACCTCGCGTCGTGGCGGTTGAATCCCGACGCGCCCGGCACCGCTCGATTGATCGAGACGATCGGGCAGGCGTTCCTCGCCGCGGGGGGCGACTTCAACGCCGGACGCGCGCTGCCGGGCCATTTCCGCCGTTGGGGCGTGGCGGCATCTGTCGACGCACACGTCGTCGCGCTGCCGCGCGAGCATCCCTACTTGCGTCTCCCGCTTCAATTCGCCGTCTCGCTCAAGCCGCGCCTGGAGGCGCTGGTGGGTGCGGATGGTGCGCGCGAACTCGTCGCGACGGCGGAATCGGAACTCGCGCGTCCCGACGTCTGGGGGACGTCCTTCACGCTCATCCAGGCCGCCGCGGTGATCCCGGCATGAGTTCGCGGATCGCTCGCGCCCTCGCGCTCGCGTTCGCCGTCGCGTTCGCCTGGCTCGCCGTCCCGGCCGCGCCCTGTCTCGGCCGTTCGATCGTCACGCTCCGACATCTGGACGGCGCTGTCTACGTGGCCGAGGACTCGGCCTACTCGAAGGAGAACTCCATCGTCTACGTCGGCGCGAAAGGGGTGACCGTGATCGGCGCCACGTGGACGCCGGAGACGGCGCGCCTTCTCGACGCCGAGATCAAGGCGGTCACGTCGAAGCCCGTGGTGGAGGTCGTGAACACGAACTACCACCCCGACCGCGCGGGCGGAAACGCGTACTGGAAAGAGACCGGCGCGCGGATCGTCGCGACCGAACGGACGCGCGACGCGATGGCGCGGGGCTGGTCGGAGGTCCTCGCATGGACTCGGGAGGCGTTTCCCGACTATCCCGACCTTCCGTTCGTCCTGCCGACGACGACCTTTCCGGGCGACTTCGAACTACAAGAGGGGCGCGTTCGCGCCTTCTACCTCGGCCCGTCGCACACGAAGGACGGGATCTTCGTCTACTTCCCGAAGGAGCGCGTGCTCTATGGAGGTTGCATCGTGAAGGAACAGGTCGGCAATCTCGCCTTCGCGGACGTGGACGAATATCCGAGGACCCTTCGACGGCTCATCGACCGTAAACTGAAGATCCGAACAGTCGTGGCGGGACACTGGTCGCCGGTGCACGGCCCCGAACTCATCCAAACGTATCTTTCCCTCTTTGAAAACCGCGACGCCGCGCCCGCGAAGTAGCCCAGCGCGCCTCGAATCGAAGGAGACACCATGAACGCGACGTCCCTCGACGGCCGTCCGATCGAGCTTTCCCCCGACGCCGTCGCCGCGTTGAAGTCCCGCCTGCGCGGTCCTCTGCTCCTGCCCGGCGACGCCGGCTACGAGGAGTCGCGGACCGTCTGGAACGCCATGATCGACCGCCGGCCCGCGCTCGTCGCCCGCTGCCTCGGCGTGGGCGACGTGATCGCCTGCGTCGGCTTCGCGCGCGAGCAGAACCTCCTCCTCTGCATCAAGGACGGCGGCCACAACATCGCGGGGCTCGCCACGGCGGACGGCGCGCTCATGCTCGACCTCTCGCTCATGCGCGGCGTCTGGGTCGATCCGCGGCGGAAAATCGCCCATGCGCAACCGGGCTGCCTGCTCGGCGACGTCGACCGCGAGACCCAAGTGCACGGACTCGCCGCCGTGCTCGGCTTCGTCTCGGCCACCGGCGTCTCGGGGCTCACGCTCGGCGGCGGGTTCGGCTACCTCACGAAGCGCTGGGGCTGGACGTCGGACAACGTCGTCGGCATGGACGTCGTGACCGCCGAGGGCAAGGTCGTGCGCGCGAGCGCCGAGGAGAACGCGGATCTCTTCTGGGGACTTCGCGGCGGCGGCGGGAATTTCGGCGTGGTGACGGGCATCGACTACTCGCTCTACCCCGTCGGCCCCGAGATCGTCGGCGGCGTTGCGGCGTGGCCCGCGAGCGAGGCTCCCGCCGTCTTGGAACTCTTCCGGACGATGGCCGAGAAAGCGCCGCCCGAACTCACGCTCGTCGTGCTCATGCGTCCGGCGCCCGCGGCGCCGTGGCTCCCGAAGGAGGTCCACGGGACGCCGATCGTCGCGATCGTGGCCTGCCACTCCGGGAAGCCGGAGGAGGCCGAGAAGGCGGTCGCGCCGATCAAGTCGTTCGGCAAGCCGGTCGGCGACATTCTCGTTCGACGACCCTACGCGCAGCTGCAGTCGCTGCTCGACGGAACGCAGCCGAAGGGGCGGCGCTACTACTGGAAGAGCGAATACCTGCCGCGCGTGGAATCCGGCTTGCTCGAAAAGATGGCGAAACACGCCGCCACGATCCCGTCACCCCACGGCGCCGTCATCATCTTCCAGATCGAAGGCGCGCTGAACGCGCACGACGAAGGCCACTCCGCCGTCGGCAATCGCGACGCGCGCTACGTGCTGAACCTCGCGGGCTCGTGGGAGAACGCGGCCGACGACGACGCGAACGTCAAGTGGGCGCGCGCCGCCTGGAACGACATGAAGTCCTTCTCGACCGGCGGCACCTATCTCAACTTCCTGACCGAGGACGACGGCCGCGAGCGCACGGAGGCCGCCCTGGGGAACGCGATCAAGCGGCTGGCCGAGATCAAGCGGAAGTGGGATCCGAGCAATCTGTTCCGGACGAACCGGAACATTTCCCCGGGTTGAGCGGCGAGAGGGCGGACCCGGCGGCGGCACGGCCGCGGCGCGTCATCGTCACCGGCGCCCCGGGAGCCGGAAAGACGACCCTCCTCGACGCCCTGCAGGCCCGCGGGTTCCACGTCGTGCCCGACACGGCGCGGGCGATCATTCGAGATCGACTGAGCCGCGGGTTGCCGCCGCGGCCGGCTCCGGCCGAGTTCGCGCGCGAGATCCTGCGAATCGACATCGAGCGGTATCGAAACGCGCCCGCGGGCGCCGCGACGCTCTTCTTCGAAAGGGGCATTCCCGACGCGCTCGGCATGCTCCGCGAACTGGGCGTCCATGGCCCGGCGGAGACCGAGCGCCATCTCGCCGACTTCCCCTACCACCGCCGGGTCTTCGTCCCGCCTCCCTGGGAGGCGATTTACCGCACCGACGAGGAGCGGGATCAGACGTTTCCCGAAGCCCTCCGCGTGCACGATACTATCTGCGGGTGGTACGCCCGGTGCGGGTACGAGATCGTCGAGATCCCCCGCGCCTCCGTCGACGAACGGTGCGCGTTCGTGTTGCGCACATTGAGCGAGTGAGGTTCCCGTGCAACTCAAGTTCATGAGTCTCATGGTAGAGAATCAGGACCACGCCCTCGAGTTCTACACCTCGGTTCTCGGATTCAAGAAGATGGCCGATATTCCCGTCGGCCCGTTCCGCTGGCTCACGGTCTCCTCGCCGCACGGCGTCGACGGCGCGGAACTCGTCCTCGAGCCGATGGGATTCCCGCCCTCGCGCGCCTATCAGAAGGCGATGTTCGAAGCCGGCATCCCGGCGATCGCGCTCATCACGAAGGACGTCGCGGGCGACTTCGAGCGGCTGAAGGCGAAGGGGGTGAAGTTCCGCGGCGAGCCCGCGAGCATGGGGCCGATCACCGCGGTCACCTTCGAGGACACCTGCGGCAATCTCGTGAATCTCGTCCAGCCGGCGGCGTAGTGCGCGCTTGCCGCAAGGCTGCCGCCGACAGCATGGTGGCGTTGCCTACCGTCTGAGAAAGGAGACCCCGATGGGCCTCGACTCCGGTATTTCTCATACGTCGGCGTTCAGTCTCGAACTGCGCGACCTGCTCTTCCAGTCGCGGGCGGGGGCGGACTGGGTCCTCACAAGCGAAGCAGATAACCTGCTTCTCTCGATCTGGAGTGAAGTCGCGGAAACCGTCGATCCAGCAGACCGACGACTGCCGGTTGGGCTCAGTTTGGCGCCCGCCCAGGAGCTCGAAGGATTTCAGGTCCGATTCCTCACCTTTCCGATTCCGGAAGACATCGCGGAGAATCACTTCGCCGCGATCGCGCTGCGCCCGGCAGCACCGGGAATCTTCTTTTGGAAACGTCAGCGGTCGTTGGTTCGCTTCATCACGCTGGAGCGCACGATCTCCTTCTCGTCGGAGAAGGATGAGACCGTGCTCGGAGAGTGGGCCGGCGTCAAACATTTGAATTACGGCCCGGGCCCGGAGCCGGTCATGGAAGACTTCGCGGTGGCCGTTCAACCCCTCCTGCGCGGAGAAACGGAGCGAATCGCGAACTCCCGATTCTCGGAATGAACGAGACCCTTCCCCGCGCGTTCTTCATCGATCTCGACGACACGATCCTCGACGACAGCGGCGCCGCCCGCCGCTGCTGGCCCGAGGCATGCGCCGCGCATCGCGATGAACTCGCCTCGATCGCATCGGGCGATTTGCTGAAGGCGATCGAGCGCGTCCGCCGCTGGTATTGGGCCGACGCGGATCGGCACCGCGTGGGACGCCTCGACCTCGACGCGGCGCGCGCGCACGTGGTGACGATGGCGCTCGCGGAACTCGGCGTCGACTCGCCGGGACTCGCCGATCGGATCGCCGACACGTACGGCGCCCTCCGCGATCGCGAGATGCGTCCCTTCGACGGCGCGGTCGAGACGGTCGAGTGGTTGCGCGCCGCCGGTTGCCGGCTCGCGCTCCTCACGAACGGCGCGGGCGGGGCGCAGCGGCGAAAGATCGAGCGGTTCGACTTGGCGCGCCATTTCGACCTCATCCTTATCGAGGGCGAGCTCGGATTCGGCAAGCCCGACCCGCGCGTCTATCGCCGCGCGCTCGACGGCCTCGGCGCCGCGCCGGACGAGACCTGGATGATCGGCGACAACCTCGACTGGGACGTGGCGCCACCCCAGGCGTTCGGGATCCACGGCATCTGGATCGACCATCGCGGAAAGGGCGTGCCGGCGGGCCACGCCGCGCGCCCCGATCGCATCGTGCGCGGGCTCGCCGATCTGCGCTCCGCCGGCGGCGCGGCGACGCACGCGCCACGGGCCTAGAGCGCGAATGGACGCACCGCACGGCTCGGCGCGGATCGCGCTGCTCACGGCGCTCGCCATGGTCGCCTTCGCCGGCAATTCGATTCTTTGCCGCGTCGCGCTTCGCCAGACCACGATCGACGCCGCCACCTTCACGTCGGTCCGCATCCTGGCCGGCGCCGTCGCGCTCGCGATCGTCGTGCGGCTTCGCCACGGTTCGCTCGCGAGCGCCGGCAACTGGGGATCGGCGATCGCGCTCTTCGTTTATGCCGCCGGCTTTTCGTTCGCCTACCTGAGCCTCTCGGCGGGGACGGGCGCGCTGCTCCTCTTCGGCGCCGTTCAGATGACGATGATCGTCATCGGGCTGCGAAGCGGCGAGCGGCTCCATGGACGCCAGTGGATCGGGCTCGCGCTCGCGTTGGCCGGCTTGGTTGGTCTCGTCCTCCCCGGCGTGACGGCCCCGCCCCTCGCGGGCTCGCTCCTCATGCTGAGCGCGGGCGCGGCGTGGGGCGTCTACTCCATCCGCGGCCGCGGCCAGCGCGACCCGATCCGCGTGACGGCGGGCAACTTCCTTCTCGCGACGCCGATCGCGGCGCTCCTGAGCCTGGCCGGTTGGCGGGCCGCGTCCTGGGACTCCGCCGGTGTGGGCTACGCCATCGTTTCCGGCGCCCTGACTTCGGGCATCGGCTACGCCATTTGGTACACCGCCCTGCCGGGGCTTCGCGCCACGAGCGCCGCCGCGGTCCAATTGAGTGTTCCCGTTCTGGCCGCGCTGGGCGGCGTCGTCCTGCTCGGTGAAACCGTCACCCCTCGCCTGGCCCTGACCGCCGCCGCCGTACTCAGCGGAATCGCCATGGTCGTCACCGCGAGGGGCCGCGGCACGAATCGTTAGAATCGGAGGTACCGATGTCCGAGAACAAGAAGACCGTCGAATCGTACATGGACGGATTCGCCAAGTCCGACCACGCCCAAATTCTCGACTGTCTCACCGACGACATCGTCTGGGAGATGCCCGGCGCCTTCCACCTGGAGGGGAAGAAGGCCTTCGACGGCGAGATCGAGAACGACGCGTTCGTGGGCCGCCCGACCCTCACGACGACCCGCATGATCGAAGAGAACGACGTCGTCGTCGCCGAGGGGCGCGTCCGCGCGGCGAGGCGGGACGGCGGCGTCTTGAACGCGGTCTTCTGCGACGTCTTCGAAATGACGAAGGGGAAGATCCGCCGCCTCACGAGCTACGTCATGGAGTTGAAGTAGCCGCGCGGCGCCGGGCGGCGCGGCGCGTCCCGGCCGGGCCGGCGCCATTCCAGGCGGGCACCTCCCCTGGTACCATTGCCCGATCGGCTTCGAATTCCCGACTATTCCCACGAGGTGTCCGATGTCCAAGTTGCGTCTGAAGATCTCGATGTCGCTCGACGGCTTCGTGGCGGGACCGTCCCAGAGCGTGGAAAATCCGCTCGGCATCGGCGGCATGCGCGTTCACGAATGGGTCGTGGTGCTGAAGGCTTGGCGAGCGGAGCACGGGATGGAGGGTGGCGAAGAGAATGAGAGCTCGCGCGTCGTCACCGAGTCGCTCGAGAACATCGGCGCGACGATCATGGGGCGGAACATGTTCGGCGGCCATCCCGGGCCCTGGAAGTCGGCGACGCCCTGGAACGGCTGGTGGGGCGAGACCCCGCCCTTTCATCACCCCGTGTTCGTCCTGACGCATCATCCGCGGGAGACGCTCACGCTCCAGGGCGGGACCAGCTTCACGTTCGTCACGACCGGCATCGAGGCGGCGCTCGAACAGGCGCGCCGTGCGGCGGGCGGGAAGGACGTCTGTCTCGCCGGCGGCGCCAAGGCGGCCCAGCAGTATCTGGTCGCGGGCCTCGTGGACGAGATGGAGATCAACCTCGCGCCGACGCTTCTCGGAAGCGGCGAGCGCTTGTTCGACGGCGTCGGCGACGACCTGCACGGGCTTCGGCTGGTGCGAACCGTGGCCCAGCCGACCGTCACTCACTTGAAATTCGCGCGAGGGTAGCGCCCGCCTCGCTCTCGGCACTCACGCCCTAGGGAGAACTTCATGTCTCGGATGGCATTCCCCCGCGCCGCACGGCCGCTTCTCGGCTTCGCCCTGCTCCTTCTCGCGCTCGCCGCCTGCGGCGCCGCGCCTCCGACGCCGGCGGCGTCGGATCCCGCCCTCTCGGCCGAGGCGAAGGACTTCCGCGACGCCGTGACCGTCCTGGCCGACGACAAGATGGAAGGACGCGGGCTCGGCACGAAGGGGATCGGCCTCGCCGCGACCTACATCGAGAAGCGCCTGAAGAGCGCGGGGCTCCAGCCGGGCTTCGGCCGTTCCTACCGCCAGAAATTCCCCGTGAAGATCGGCGTGGAGAAGCTGGCCGGGAACGCGATCGAAGGGCTGAAGGACGACGAGTGGTCGCCGCTCGGCTTCTCCTCCCCGGGCGCGTTCGCGGGCGAGTTGGCCTTCGTCGGCTACGGGATCGAAGCCGCGCCGCTCGGCTACCAGGAACTCTCCGGCCTCGACTTGAAGGGGAAGGTCGTCCTCATCCTCCGCTACGAGCCGCAGGAGAAGGACGACGCGTCCCCCTTCGACGGAAAGCGCCCGAGCCGCTGGTCGGCGCTTCGCTACAAGGCGATGCAGGCGCGCGAACGGGGCGCGGCCGCGGTCGTGTTCGTGACCGGCCCGCTCCAGGACGAGGGAAACGACAAGGTCCCCGCGCTGAAGAACGACGGCCCCGAGAGCCCCGCCGGCATTCCGGTGATCCAGGTGAAGACGTCGGTCGCGCAGCGCTGGCTCGCGACGGCCGGGATCGACCTGGCCGCCTTCCAGAAGGATGTCGACCGCGATCTCACGCCCCGTTCGCGCGCGGCCACCGGCGTCATGGTGAAGGGAAACGTCGCCATCCGCGCCACGTACGCCGAAGGCGAGAACATCGTCGGCGTCATCCCCGGCAAGGGCGCGCTCGCGAAGGAGTACGTCGTGATCGGCGCGCACTACGACCACCTGGGCTACGGCGGCCAGGGCTCCATGCGTCCGAACGACAAGGCGATCCACAACGGCGCCGACGACAACGCCTCGGGCACCGCCGCGGTGATGATCGCGGGCGCCGCGCTGAAGAAGCAGTTGGCGGGCGCGAAGGATCACCGCGCGATCGCCGTCATGCTCTTCTCCGGCGAAGAGGTCGGACTCGCCGGCTCGGCGTTCCTCGTCGACCACGCGCCCTTCCCCGTCGCGTCGGTCCGCGCGATGGTGAATCTCGACATGGTCGGCCGCCTGCGCGGCGACACCCTCATCGCGCTCGGCGCGGAGTCGGCCGCGGAGTGGAAGGACTTCATCCAGCGCGCCGCCACCGCCACGAAGCTCGACATCGCCGCGCGCGGCGACGGCTACGGTCCGTCCGACCAGACGAGCTTCTACGCGAAGCAGATTCCCGTGCTCCACCTCTTCACGGGGACGCACGAGCAGTACCACACGCCCGACGACGACGCGCCGCTCATCAACGCGGTCGGCGGCGCGGCCGTCGCGCGCTTCACGACGCTCCTCGGCGCCGATCTCGCGACGGCCGCCACGGCCGCCTCGCCCGTCTATGCGCGCGCGAACGCCGCGCCGGCGATGTCGGGCGACAGCCGCGGCTACGGCGCCTACCTCGGCACCGTGCCCGACTTCCGCGCGATGGAGTCGACCGAGGGGGGCGTGCTCCTCTCCGACGTCCGCCCCGGCGGGCCCGCCGAGCGCGCCGGCATCAAGGGGGGCGACCGGATCATGATGATCGCCGGAACGAAGATCGCGAATCTCTACGACATGACCTACGCGCTCCAGGATCAGAAGCCGGGTCAGACGGTGGATATCCTCGTGATTCGGGAGGGCAAGGAGGCCACCTTCCGCGCGACGCTGGGCGATCGAGGGGCCATGGGCGGCGCGGCGCCCGCGGCGGCGGCGCCGGCCCGGACAGCCGAGAGCCTGGTCGAGGAGGCCCGGCGCCACTACGACGCGGCGATCGCCGCGCAGCGGGCCGGGGACTGGTCGCGGTACGGTGAGGAGATTCGGCGCCTGGGCGAGGTCCTCCA
>DASTSZ010000017.1:0-2287 GCA_035760425.1 Candidatus Eiseniibacteriota bacterium
TGGCCGGGACGAGATCGAGGCCCGTGACCTTGAGCGCGAGGACGCAGGCCGCGAGGAAGAGGCTCCAGAACGAGACATACCCCGCGATCTGGCTCGGCAGGATGAGCGTGCGGGCCCGGTCGCGCGATTGGAGCCGGACCACGGGCGCGTCGACGCCGACGAGGACCAAGAGCCCGCGGATGCCCCGGCTCAAGAGGAGCGCGACGAGCCAGCCGGCGAAGGCCACGAGCGCGGCGAGCACGAAGAGGACGAGCGCGCCCGTCAGCGCGACCAGGGTGGACTGGAGCTGCGCGCCGAATTCCGGGGGCAGGAGCGAGGCGAGGGACGATTGGGTGAACATGACATCACCTCCGTGGCGAAGGGACGGCTCGGATTCTCCATCGAAGAACGGCGGCCAGCAGCCGGGCGACGTCCGCCGGCCCGCCGACACGAAACGACGCGCCCGTCGGGCCGCGCCCGACGCGCACCGGAAAGTCGCGATCGCCCAGAATTCGAAACGCGTATTCGTCGGAGGGGCTGTCCCCGACGTAGAGCGTCACGTCGGGGCGATAGGCCCGGCGGATTCGCGCGAGCGCGGCCCCTTTGTCGAATCCGGCGGGGACGAAGTCGACGACACGGCTCCCCGGCATGGGGCGAAAGCCGAGCCGGCGGGCGCGGGGGAGAAAGCGGCGGACGACGCGATCGAGCGCGGCGCGGCGCGCGGGGGCCACGGCGCGGTTGTGCAGGGCGACCGTGAGTCCCTTGCGTTCGACCCACGCGCCGTGAATCCCCTCGATCGCCTCGTCGGCTTCGTCCGCCAGCCGCGACGCCGCGGCGCGGATCGCGTCGCGCCGGCCGTCGAGCGGCGACTCGCGGCCCTCCAGCCCGTACTGGCCCACACGGTGAAGTCCGGCGACGGGGATGAGCCGCCGCATGGCGGCCAGGGGCCTGGCGCTCACGACGGCGACGCGGGTTCGTCGCGCCGTCGCGCCCAGGCGAAGGAGATCGAGCACGCGCGGAAGGACGCGCGCCTTCGCGGGATGGTCTTCGATCGGCGCGATGGTGCCGTCGAGGTCGACGCCGATGAGCAGCGTGTCGGACGACGCCACGGCCTCTCGGAGCCGCGCCCAGGGGCCGCGGGCGAAGAGCGAGCGGGTCATCCGGGCCTCACCGTCTCCGCGCGAGACTGAATCCGCCCGGCGCCAAATGGAGGCGCTTGATGTCCCGGAACATCTTCGACGCCCAGTCGTAGATGTTCCGCGCCGCCACGACCTCGCGCAGCGAGCGCATCCGCTCCGCTTGCTCGGACTCGGGCATCGCGAGCGCGCGGGCGATGGCCGCGGCCGACGCCTCCACGTCGTAGGGACTCACCTGGATCGCGTGCTCGAGTTCCCGCGCCGCGCCGGTATAGGGGCTCAGGATCAGCACGCCGTCGCGATTCACGCGCGACGCCACGTATTCTTTCGCCACGAGATTCATCCCGTCGTGGAGCGATGTCACGGCCAGCACGTCGGCCAGGACGTAGTAGGGGATCAGTTCGCGGAAGTCGAGATTCTGCGTGATGAGGTGGACGATGCGGCCGCGGCGTCCGCCGAACCGCTCGTTCAGTCGCGCCACGCCCGCCTCCACTTCCGCGCCGAGCGATTGATATTCGGCGAGGTCGACGCGCGACGGCACGCCGATCTGGATGAACGAGGTCTCTTCCGCCGCCTCCGGATTGAGTTCGAGGAAGCGCTCGTACGCGGCGAGGCGCTCGGGAATTCCCTTCGTGTAGTCGAGCCGGTCGACCCCGAGCACGACGCGCGTGTCGCCGAGGTCGTAGGTCTCGCGGAGGGCTTCCGCGGCGCGGATGGCCCACGGCTCGCTCGAGGCCATCGAGATCTCGGCCGAGTCGGGCGAGATGGGATAGGCGCGCACGAAGGTGCGATGCCCGCGGCGGAGGATCGCCTGGCGCTCCTGGTCGACGCGCGCCTCGAGTTCCATCGCGACCGTGTCGATGAAGTTCATTCCGTGGTGCTGAATGTGGAAGCCCACGAGGTCGCAGGCCAGGAGTCCGTCGAGGATCTCGCGGGCCCACGGCAGAATTCGAAAGACCTCCGGATTGGGCCACGGCACGTGCCAGAAGAGCACGATGGCGAGTTCGGGTCGCCGCCGGCGGAGCGCGGCGGCCGCGAGCGCGAGGTGGAAGTCTTGGAGCAGTACGATGGCCGGCTCGTCCCCGACCGCCTCGAGAATGGCGTCGGCGAACTGTTCGTTCACTTCCTGGTAGGCGCGCCACTGGCTCGCGACGAAGTGCGGGCGGACGTAG
>DASTSZ010000018.1:0-5153 GCA_035760425.1 Candidatus Eiseniibacteriota bacterium
CGTGGCGAACGAGTCGGGCACGTCGATCGTCTGATTCACGCACGACGCGCCGAAATCGCCGCTGTAGGACGCGAGCGTGTCCCAGCGCGAGCCGGGATTCGAGCCGCGAATGAGAACCCAGCCCCAGTCGTAGCCGTACTCGGCCTGGAACTTCATCTTGAACGTCAGCTTGTTCCCCGTCGTCCCCGCGACGTTGATCGGAACGTTCGTGACGAGCGCCTGGACCCAGTTGTTGTCATAGCCGTCGCCGTGCGCGAGGCCGGTCTGCCCCATCCACCACGAGGTGCCGACGCAGGCGTGCGAGCCGCCGGTGACGGTGTGCCACGCGTTCGGCTGCCCCGCGCGGAAATTCACGAGCCCCCAGCCGGCGGTCGAGCCGTCGAGGTCGGTGAAGAAGACCTGGTGGCGGATGGTCGTTTCCACCGCGGCCGGCGTGTTGCCGTGCGCGGGATAAAGCGGCGTCTCCTGCCGGAAGTAATCGCCCATCGGAACGATGCGTTCCTTTTCCATGGCGATCGCGGAATTCGCGGCGAGGAGGAGAACGGCGAAGAGAAGCGTGCTGAATAGAACGGAAATCGGGCTTCGACGCTCGAGGAGCACGAGGGGGACCTCTTTCTCTAGGTTGTCGGGCCGCGGTTGTGCGAGGTACCGATCCGTCGGCTTCCTCGGACTAAAAAAAAACGCGAGAGCGCGTGGACGAGCGGATCAGGCTCGGACGCGCGGGCCTCGCGGGGTGCACACGGAAATTGGGCTGCTAGCGAAGCGGGGAGTGTTCGCCATGGCCTCTTCGAAGTCGTTCACGGTTGCGATTAGGAAGCCCGTTCCAGTTCGCTAAGTTGTCGTAGCAAATAGGCTTCTGAGCAAAGGAAGTATACCACCAACCATGGTCCCGGGTCAACGGTAGAGTCGGTGTCGCGGCCCGGGACAGGGTTGGTGGAATTCCTCCTAATTGCTTTTATTTCAACAACGTAACGGTTCGACTCTCGAAGTCCCCGCCGGCGCTCAGACGGAGGAAATAGGTTCCGGACGCGATCGGGGTGCCCCGGTCGTCCGTCCCATCCCACTCCACGGTCCTCGATCCGGCTGCGACAAAACTGTCCACCAACGTCCGGATCAGGCGTCCCCGCACGTCGTAAACCCTGAGCAGCGCTTGCGCGTCGCGGCGGAGCGTGAAGTTGATCTTCGTGCGCGGGTTGAACGGATTCGGATAGTTCTTCATCAGCCGCGCCAGCGTCGGCGAGGGCGATGTCTCGACGGCCGTCACGAATCCCGTCCCAACCTTGTAGTAGGCGTCCTTGTTCTTACCGATCGACGCCGGGAGCCGCTCGTCGGTCCAGGTGACGTAGAGCTCCGCGATCCCGTCGTGGGTGATGCCCGGGAACTGCTGCACCGAGTTCGTCGGGTCGGTCGCGGAATAGACGAGCGCCGTCTCCGGTCCCCAGACGCCGGCCTTCCGCTCGATGTACCAGATGTCGGGATCGGACGCGCTCACGCGGGAATCGGTCCAGACGACGTAGGCGTTGTCCATCGGATCGGCGTCCACCTGCGGCTGGATTTGAGACGCGCTGTTGATCGTGAGGCGCGTGTCGACCAGATCCCATCCGCCGGCCGGCGTGTATTCCTTGTAGTAGATCTCGTTGTTCCCGTCGCGATTGTCGCGCCAGACGAGGTGGAGGTGTCCCGACCGCGTCGCGGCGAGCGAGGGCGTCGTGGCCGATCCCGCCGAGACGACGATCTGCGAGTCGGCGCTCCAGCCGATGCCGGGGACGAACCGTTTCCACCAGATCTGATTCCGCGCGAAGATGCGATTGTCGGTCCAGACGACGTGGATGACGCCGTCGCGCGTCGACGCCGCCGACGCGAGCCCCGAGAAGTTCGGATCGTTCGTCAGTTGCTGCTCGGCGCCCATCGTGCGCGTCAGGGCGTTGTAGCTCGCGTAGTAGAGCTCGGTGTTGCCATTGTTGGCCCGCTGGTAGATGACGAAGACGCGCGAGGAGTCCCCCGTCACGCAGACGGGGCTGTTCGCGGCGTTGATCGAGTCGTAGGGAGATACCTGGATCTCGGGTCCCAAACCCTCGCCGCCGCGCGACATGAAGGTCCGGAAGTAGATGTTGTACGACTTCGGTTCGCCGATCGTCGGAATCGAGTAGAGCCGCGCGTCCTGCCAGGCGATGTAGATGCGCCCGCTGTCGGCGGCCGTCGCGGCGTCGCCCGCGCCCCAATTGCGCGTCGCGAGCGCCCCGTACTTCGACGGATTGGGGGTGTTCGTGACGCGCGTGATCGAGGGCGAGCCGAAGTTGTAGATGAACTTGCGGAAGTAGATTTCGAAGTTGTTGTCGCTGCCGACCTTGTTCCGGTTATCCCAGAACGACACGTAGAGATTGTTGCTGTCGTCGACGACCGCGAAGCGTTGTCCGTTGAGACCGGTGTAGGTCTCGTTGACCTCGCCTTCCGAGATGTTGAAGTCGGACGACCAGAACTGCGCGGTGGCCACATCGGCGGCTGCGAATCCGGCGGTCATGGCGAACAGGAACGCCACGGCCGCGCGGCGAAGCGGAGCTGCGAACGGCATGGGGAGCCTCCGGCGAGTAGTAGCGGGGTCTGGAAGCGATTGGCGCGGCTCCGGCGTCGGTGACGCGGAGCCCTGCCGTCGAAATTCGATCACGCGCCCTCGATGCTGAGCAAGGTGTCATGGCACGCGGGCCGGGCCGCCTCCTGCTCCCCGGCGCGAATGCTCGGTATGACTCGCTGGAGATTCTACCTGAATTGTCGTCCAAAGGCAAGGACCCGGGCTCACCGGACAAAATGGCCGCGGCGCGGGAACTCGAGTCCCCGCGCCGCGTTGCCGTCATCGGGGGGCTCCGGAGAGCCCGCCCGCCGTTCCTTCGATTACTTCAGCAGATAGAGCTTCTCGACGGCCTTCGTGCCCGCCGACTGCACGTGCAGGAAGTAGACGCCCGACGGAACCGGACGGCTGGCGTTGTCCAGGCCGTTCCAGTGGAGCTCCGACGAACCCGCCGGCAGGAACCCGTCGTGGAGCGTCTTCACCAGACGACCCTCGAGCGAGAAGATCTTCACCGTCGCCGTGCCCGCGCTCTTCAGCGTGCAGTTCACCTTCGTCTGCGGATTGAAGGGATTCGGAGCCGCCGACGCCGAGACCGCCGCGCCGCCGCCACCCTTCGCCTTCACCGAGATCGTGCCGCGGATCGGGACGCCCGAGTTCGTCGTCGCCGTCACCACGACCGTGATGATCGTGTTGTTCGGCACGTTGCCCAGAAGCTGATTGATGCTCGAACGCGTGAACGTAACCACCAACTCCGACACGTTGTCGCCGTCGAGGTCGCCGATGCTCGAGCCCTTGCCCGCCGCGGGGCTGATCTCGCTCACCGAACCCGCGCCGGGGTACGTCGTGCTCATCTTCACCGACGCCGGGTTGATCACCGTCGGCGCCTGCGACGCAAGCTCGATACCCACCAGCTGATTGCCGCCGCCCGACACGCGAAGCGCGCCGCTGCCCGGAAGCTTCATCGTGATCTGGGCCGGAATCAGGTTCAGCACCGTCGCGCTCGTCGACGCCGCGTCGCTAAGCGAAGGCGTGCCGTCGTCCGTCACCGTCAAGGTGACCAGGTACGAACCCGCCACCCCGTACGTGTGGCTCGTCGTCGCGCCGGTGGCCGTGCCGCCGTCGCCGAAGTCCCACGCGTAGGAAAGATTGTCGCCGTCCGGATCCGAAGAACCCGACCCGTCGAACGCGATCGGCTGGCCCGTCGCGCCCTGGTACGGGCCGCCCGGATTCGCCACCGGCGGAGCGTTCCCCGCCGAAATCGTGATCGTGATCGCTTCGCTATCCGACAGAAGTCCGTCCGACACCGAGAACGTCACCGGGTACGAACCCGCATCCGCCGCGCCCGGCGTCCAGCTGAACAGACCCGAGTTCGTGTCGAACGTCGCGCCGACCGGAAGACCCACGATGCCGAACGTGAGAACGTCGCCTTCGGCGTCGCTCGCGTTGGCGTCGATCGACAGATTCACGAACGCGTTGCCCGAACGATCACCGATCGGATCGAGGATCGGCGCCGTGTTGCCCGCGCCCGACACGTTCACCGAGAACGAGCCGTTCGAGGCGTCGCTGTTGAACGTCATCATGCCGCTCGCGGGTCCGCCCGCCGACGGCGTGAACGACACGCACGCCATCATCGAACCGCCCGCCGGAATGGAGCCCGACGCGCTGCTCGAGAAGGCCGCATCCGACGACGACACCGACGACAGATTCAGCGTCGCGTCGCCCGTGTTCGAAACCGTGAAACAGAACGACGCCGACGATCCCACGTTCACCACGCCGAAATCGTACGACAGCGGCGAAACGCTGATGACCGGACCGCTCACCGCCGTGGCGCGCGCCGCGGACTCCGACGACATCGCCGCGGGTGAAGCCATCGCCAATCCCGGCACCAGCGCGAGCGCTAGAAGACCGAGAAGAGCGACTTTCAGAGAAGCTCGGTTGCGCATTGCTTGTCCTCCCTCATGCGAACAACTGAACGAAGTATGAAACTCGGAACAGGTTGCTTTCGAGACTTACGGACAACCGATGACTACCGGCTGCTCACCTCCTCTCGATCTCGATGCTCCATGGTTGTGTCTCCTATTAACGTATTCGAATTCATCTCTTCCTTACGGGTTGCCTGCGGAGCCGGCCCCGGAGAGTCCGAGGTCGGACGCCATGGCGCGCGCCGGAACGGAACCGGGGTTCCGTTCGAGCGCCCGCCGGGTCCACGACGCGGCGGCCGCGCGATCGCCATCCTCGAGCGCCAACGCCGCGAGATTGACCAGGGGATCCACGAACGCGGCCCGCCCTTCCGCCGCCCGGCGGAACTCGCGGATCGCGCCCGCGCGGTCGCCGCCGCGAAGCCGCGCCACGCCGAGGTCGTTCCGGATCTCGGCATAGTGCGGATTCTGGGCCAACGCCGCGTTCAAAAGCGCGACCGCCCGGGCGCGGCCGGCGTCGCCGAAGCGAGCCTCGTGACCGAGGTAGAGCCGCGCCAATTCGTGCTTCGTCACGGGGTCGCTCGCGTTCAACGCGACGGCGCGCTTGTAGGCCGTCTCGGCGCGGAGCAGCTCCCCGTTCGCCTCGGCCGCCTTCGCTTCGCCGAGCG
>DASTSZ010000019.1:0-4783 GCA_035760425.1 Candidatus Eiseniibacteriota bacterium
AAGACCGCTTCGAACATGATGGCGAAGTGATACCAGTACGCCATCATCCCGCTCATGCCCGGAATCTGCCGGAGAATGTTGGCCATGCCGACGGCCAGCGAGACGGCCCCGCCGGTTCGGCCCTGGAGCGTCTCCTCCCCGACCAGCCGCGTCAGCTCGGCCAACTGCACGGGCTGGATGCCCATGGCGGCGACGACCTTCGGCACGCCGTTGATGAGGTAGTAGTCGGCCGGCATGAGCGTGGTCGCCGCGACGAGCGCCATGATGGCGACGACGCCCTCCGTCAGCATGGCGCCGTAGCCGATGAAGCGGATGCTCCCCTCGTCCGGCACCATGCGCGGCGTCGTGCCCGAGCCGATCAGGGCGTGGAATCCGCTGATGGCGCCGCAGGCGATCACGATGAAGCAGAAGGGGAAGATCTTCATGCCCGGGAGCACCGGCCCCGATCCGTCGATGAAGCTCGTGACCGCCGGCATCTGGAGCGTCGGATGGACGATCGCCACGCCGACGACGAGGAGCACGATGGTGCCGATCTTCATGTAGGTCGAGAGGTAGTCGCGCGGACAGAGGAGGAGCCAGACCGGAAGCGTCGCCGCGACGAGGCCGTAGATCGGGAGGATCCAGTTGAGCGCCGCCGGCGAGAGTCGGAACCAGGCCGCGTAGGGCGACGAGAGGAGCCACGGCCCCGCGAGCACGGCCGCGAGGATGATCGCGACCCCGATGAGGCTCCCTTCCACGACGCGACCCGGGCGGATTCGGTACATGTAGAGGCCGAAGAGAAGCGCGGCCGGAATCGTCATCGCCACCGTGAAGGTGCCCCACGGCGAGTGCGCGAGCGCGTTCACCACGATGATGCCGAGGCCCGCCAGGAGCAGGATGATGATGAAGAGGATCGCGGCGGTCGCCGCGCCGTGCGCCACCGGGCCGATCTCGCGCCGCGCCATCTCCGAGAGCGAGGCGGCGCCGTGGCGGACCGAGGCGAAGAGGATGATGAAGTCGTGCACCGCGCCGCCGAGCGCCGCGCCGATCAGGATCCAGAGCGCGCCCGGCAGGTAGCCGAACTGCGCGGCGAGGACGGGGCCGATGAGGGGCCCCGCCGCCGAAATGGCGGCGAAGTGGTGACCGAAGAGAACGAAGCGGTTGGTCTTGACGTAGTCGCGCCCGTCGGCGCGCGTCACGGCCGGCGTCGCGCGGCCGGCGTCGACGCGGGCGACCTTCGCCGCGAGGAAGGCGCCGTAATAGCGGTAGGCGAAGGCGAAGAAGACGATGGCGGCGAGCGGGAGAACGAGCGAGTTCACGTTCGGGCCGTTCGCCGCGCGGGGACTACCTGCCGCCCGCCTTCGGCGCCGCGGGCTGCGCCGCCGACGCCGGCTTCTCCTTGTGAGGCGAGACCTTGATGATCACGATGCCCCACGCCTGGCTCCGGTGATAGACGGTGCCGACCACGTCCACTTTCTGGTGGATGTAGGGCATGAGGGGGTCGTTCGGATTCCGCCCCGGGAGTTCGCCGGCCACGAAGTAGATGCGGTCGAGGGCGCGGTCGTAGAGCGCGAGCGTCTGCCCCGACTTCGCGCAGTCGACGGCGCACTGGAAGTGCCCCTTCCCGATCGACTTCGAGCCCGCCTCGAGGAAGCAGGCGGGGTCCATCACCTCGGCCACGATCGTGGTGGTGACGCCGCCGCCGTAGGCCGGCTTCCCGGGAGGAACGCCGGGGAGCGCGACCATCTTGCCGTCGCCGACGGGAGTCGGCGTCTCCGCCTTCGAGCCGGTGTCGGCCGGCTTGGCGCCCGGCGCGGGCTGGGCGTGCCCCTCGTGCCCCGTGGCGGTCTGCGACGACGCGTCGCCGGGCCGCAGCGCGACGAGCGCCGCGACGACTAGGAACAGGGTCGTGGCCGCGAGCGCGGCGATGCTCCGCTTCATGATGAGTTCCCCCTAGCGCGCCCTGGTCGTATCGGGTTTCGTCGTTCGGACGCCGGCTACTTGGCGCCGCCCGGCGTGATCGACGAGATCTTCACCGCCGTCACGCCGCCGCGCGTGTAGAACTTGCCGGTGACCGTCACCTTCATGCCCGCGAAGTCGACGACGCCCTTGTTCGGATCCTCGCCCGGATTCTCCGTGGCGAGCAGGTAGAGCTTGTTCGTCTTCGCTTCGAGGATCGCGAGCACCTGCCCCGCCTTCGCGCAGGCGATGGTGCATTCCTTGTGCGTCTCGCCCTTGGCGCCGTTCACGATCCAGCAGGCCGGATCGACGACTTCGCCGACGATCGTCTTGATGCCGGTGGTCACGCCGCCCTTCGACGACGTCGCCGCGGCCGTGGCGGGTGCCGCGGTGGTCGCAGCCGCCTTCGCGGGCGCCGCCGTCTTGGCCGGAGCCGTGGGCGTGGCGGGAGCGGCGGTCTGCGCGACGGCGAGCGGCGCCGCGAGCGCGACCGTGAGACTGCCTAGAGCGAGTGCGGCAACCAGCGAGCGAAACGGCTTCATTCAAGTCCTCCGTGCGTACCTAGGGTGTGGGGGGTCCCTACCCCGTCCCTTCAGCCTATCAGAGGGGTTAACCCCCTGCAAGAATGCCCGGTTCCGGGTGGTTCGCACCCCGGCGCGGGCCGTCCGGCCGGCGGGCGCCGGATGACCCGGCCGGCGGGGTCCGCATCTGGTATCATCGCCCGTCCGAATCGGCCCCGACCTTCGAGGAGCGTCCATGCCGCAGCCGTCCAAGCGCAGCCAGCAGATCCCCTTCTCCCCGATCCGCGCCATGTTTCGCCTGGCCGACGAGATGGATCGCGCCGGGAAGGGCCCCGTCATTCGATTCCATGTCGGCGATCCCGACTTCGCGCCGCCCGCCGCCGTGGTGGAGGCGACGCACGCGGCCATGGTCGCCGGGAAGACGCACTACCCGCCGAGCGTCGGCGTGCACGAACTCAGGCTCGCGCTGGTCGACAAGGTCGAAAAGCAGAACGGCATTCGCGCGTCGGTGGAGCAGGTCGTGACCTGCCCCGGCTCGACCGAGGCCCTCGTGGCGCTGATGGAGATCGCGCTCCATCCGGGCGACGAACTTCTCATCCCTGAGATCTACTGGCCGAACTACGTGCAACAGGCGCTCCTCGCGAGCGCGAAGCCGACCTTCTACCCGCTCGGCGCCGGCTATCAGCCCGACGTGGAGGGAACGCGGCGCGCCATCACGCCGAAGACGCGCTGCATCCTCGTCAATTCGCCCTCGAATCCGACCGGCGCCGTCATTCCCGAGGCCACGCTCCGCGCGCTCTACGCGCTCGCCCAGGAGCACGACCTCTGGATCATCTCCGACGAGGCCTACGAGGACATCGTCTTCGACGCGACACACTTCTCCATGGCGTCGATCGAGCGGGACCTCCCGGAGGCCGAGCGGCGCGTGATGTCCCTCTTCACCTTCTCGAAGTCGTACGCGATGACCGGCTTTCGCCTCGGCTACATCGTGGCGCCGACGCTCCTGATCGGGACGATCTTGCGGAAGACGCAGGAGCCGCTCGTCGGCAGCACGGCCTCGATGATCCAGTGGGGCGGCATGGCCGCGCTCCGCGACCCGGCGCCCATCGCGGCGATGCGGGACGCGTATCGCCGCCGGCGCGACATCGCGACGACGATCCTCCGCGACGCGGGGATGCTCGACTACACGCCGCAGGGCGCGTTCTACGTGCTGGCCGACGTCGCGTCGACCGGCATGACCGGCGACGCCTTCGCGAAGGCGCTCCTCGAGGAGGAGAAGGTCTGCGTGGCGCCCGCGTCGGGATTCGCCCTGGCGCCCGAGTTCGGCGCCGACGGACTCCCGCTCGGCGCGATGACGGCCGGCGGCGCCCCCGACTACCCCGCGAATCCCAAGGCGCGCCACCTGGTGCGCATCGCCTTCTGCGTCTCCGACGACGACGTGCGTGAGGGGCTCACGCGGCTGGTTCGGTTCGCGGCGCGGCGGCGGGAGAAGAGCGCGGCGGTTCGGACCTGACCCGCGTCAGCCGGTAGAGCACCGGCAGGACGAAGAGCGTCAGGAGCGTCGAGGAGAAGAGTCCCCCGATCACCACGGTGGCGAGCGGGCGCTGGACCTCGGCGCCGATGCCGGTGTTGAAGGCCATCGGCACGAACCCAAGGCTCGCCACGAGCGACGTCATGAGCACCGGGCGGAGCCGCCGCTCGGCCGCCGATCCGATCGCCTCCGCCCGCGCCATCCCCCCCGCCTCCAGGTCGCGCAGGGTCGACACGAGCACGAGCGCGTTCAGCACCGCGACGCCCGAGAGCGCGATGAATCCCACCGCCGCCGAGATGCTGAACGGCAGCCCCCGCATCCAGAGCGCGAGAATCCCCCCGACGCCCGCCAGCGGCACCGCCGCGAAGACGCGCGCCACGTCGCCCGCGCGCCGAAGGCTCGCGTAGAGGAGCGCCACCACCAGCAGGAGCGCGAGCGGGACGACGATGAGGAGCCGCTGCTGCGCGCGCACCAGGTGCTCGAACTGCCCGCCGTAGCGAACGAAGTAACCGGGCGGGAGCGTGACGCGCGACTCCACCGCCTTCCGGACGTCCGCCGCGAATCCCCCGACGTCCCGCCCCCGCACGTTCGCCTGCACGACGAGCCGTCGCCGGCCCCACTCGCGATTGATCGCCGCCGGCGCGTCGGCCCGCCGGATCGTCGCGAGATCGGCGAGCGGCACGCGCGCGCCGCCCGCGCCGGTTAGGACGATGGAGCCGAGCCGGTCGAGGTCGCGGCGATAGGCGTCCTCGACGCTCAGGGCGATCGGCACGCGCCGCGCGCCCGCCTGCAT
>DASTSZ010000020.1:0-2329 GCA_035760425.1 Candidatus Eiseniibacteriota bacterium
GAGATCGTCGCCCCCGTGAAGATCGCCGACGTCGTAAAACTCGCGGCGCCCGAGCATCGAGAGGCGTTCGAGCGTTTCGTCCGGGGCGCAGGCCCGCCGGCGCTCATCCTGCCCTAGCCGACCGGCAATTTTCTGGCCGAACGTGTTGACGCGCGGCCGGAGCGCGTGGTACCAATCCCCATGCATCGCGGAGGGTTAGGGCCTGTGGGGGGCCCGCCGCGCCTGCCTGTCGCCGTCGGCCGTCAACACCAAGGATGGAGTCGAAGACGAACCGGCCAATCCGCATGACCCACGTCGCCCCCGTCCGCCTCGCGGTCCTCGCCGCGCTGACTCTCCTTTGTGTCGTGGCCGCCCCCGCGTGGGGCCAATCCTCGAGCGACGTGCAGGCGAAGATGGCCGCGTCGGGGAAGACCGACGCCGAGGTGCGCGAGCAGATCCGCGCGTCGCGACTCTCTCCCGATCAGATCCGCGACGCGCTCCGCGAAGCGGGCTATAGCCCCGACGCGCTGAACTCCTATCTGCCAGGCCAGGGAAGCGCCTCCGCGACCGGTTCGACCACCCCCGGCGCCGCGGTCGTGGTGCCGAGCGGCGCGCTGACCACCGAGCCGCTTCCGCCATCGGCCTATCCGAACGCGCCGCGCGAGCCCTCCGCCGCCGAACTCCGCTCCGAGTTCGAGTTGGAAGTGCAGAAGCGGACCGGCGACTCCACCGGGGTTCGCCCCTTCGGCTACGAGATCTTCTCCTACTCGCCCACCACGTTCGAGCCGCTCGCCGCCGGCCCCGTCGATCCCGACTATCCGATCGGCCCGGGGGACGAGGTGATCGTCACGCTCTGGGGCGACAACGAATTCACGCACGCCGCCATCGTGAACCGCGAGGCGACGATCAGCGTTCCCGACATCGGGCAGGTCGTGTTGAACGGGCTCACGCTCGCGCAGGCGAAGCGGACCATCACCGATCGGTTGGGGGCGGTCTATTCAGGGATTCGCGCGCGGCGGCCCACGACGTTCGTGGACGTGACGCTCGGGAAGCTGCGCACCGTGCAGGTCTTCATTTTGGGCGACGTGGTGCGGCCCGGCGGTTACACGATTTCGTCGGTGTCGACGGTCTTGAATGCTTTGTATTCCGCCGGCGGCCCCACGCCCCGCGGCTCCATGCGCGACGTGCGGATCATCCGGCACAACGTCGTCTATCGAAACGTCGACCTCTACGGCTACATCCTGACGGGCTCGAAGGCGGAGGACGTGCGGCTCCAGAGCGGGGACGTCGTCTTCGTGCCGCCGGTGGGGAAGATGGTCGCGGTGCTGGGCGAAGTGCACCGCCCCGCCATCTACGAGTTGGCGCCCGGGGAGCGGTTCCAGGCGCTCTTGCGGCTGTCGGGCGGCGTGAAGTCGACCGCGTTGATCTCGCGCGCGCTGGTGGATCGCGTGGTGCCGTTCGCCGATCGCGATGCGCTGGTGGGGCAGGATCGCGTGGCGCTCGATCTCCCGCTGCGGGAGGCGCTCGCCGATTCCACGCGCGATCCCGAGATGGTCGATCGCGACATCGTGCGGGTGTTTAGGGTCGGCGACATCCGGAAAAACACCGTGGCCATCGAGGGAAACGGCGTCTATCACGGCGGGACCTTCGCGTGGCGGGCCGGAATGCGCGCGTCGGACCTGGTGCGGGAGGCGGGCGGGCTGAAGCCCGACGCGTACTTGGACCGCGCGTTGGTCGTGCGGACCGATGAGAAACGCGTGCGGAAGTCGCTCGCGTTCCATGTGGGCCGCGCCGTCGCCGGGGAGCCCGATGCCGACCTCGAGCTGCAGCCTTTGGACGAGATCACCGTGCAGTCGATGTGGGACGTGCGCGACCGCCACACCGTCGCCATCAGCGGCAGCGTGCGGAAGCCCGGCACGTACGAGTACCTGGCAGGGATGACGGTCATGGATCTCGTGTTCCGCGCCGGCGGGCTGTTGGAGTCCGCCTCGCCCCTGGAGGCCGAGGTGGCGCGCGTGGACGAGGGGACGATGGCCGAGAAGAAGGGCGCGAGTATTTTCAAGGTTCCCATTTCGCGGGACTACACGTATGGGGCTGGGGCCGAGGGTGCTGGCGCCGGTGCTGCAGCGGAGACGTCGTTCGTCCTGAAGCAGTGGGACCAGGTGTTCGTGCGGGAGATTCCGGATTGGCAGTTGCAGCGGAACGTGGCGATCACCGGGGAGGTGGTTTATCCCGGGGTTTATGCGTTGAAGTCGAAAGATGAGAGGTTGTCGTCGGTGTTGGCGCGGGCGGGTGGGTTGAAGCCGACCGCGTATCCGCGGGCCGCGAAGTTCACGCGGAAGAAGGATGG
>DASTSZ010000021.1:0-16257 GCA_035760425.1 Candidatus Eiseniibacteriota bacterium
CCGAAGCGGCCGCCGTGCTCGATCTCCTTCAGATCCCCGCCTTCCTCTGCCGCCAGACGAGCCTCATCGAGGCCGCGGGCGCGTCGGGGAAGCCGGTGCACTTGAAGAAGGGGCAGTTCCTCGATCCCGCCTCGATGGGACGCGCGGTCGAGAAGGCGCGGGGCGCCGGGGCGGCGGGCGTCATCGTGACCGAGCGCGGCACGACGTTCGGCTACGGCGACCTGGTCGTCGACTTCCGGGGTCTCGCCATCATGTCCGCCTTCGGATGCCCCGTCTTCTTCGACGCCACGCACTCCGTTCAGCGCCCGGGCGGCGCGGAGACCGCCGGTCAGCGGGAGTTCATCCCCCTCCTCGCGCGGGCCGCGGTCGCCTCCGGAGTCGACGGCATCTTCCTCGAGACGCACCCGAATCCCGCCAAGGCGCGATCCGACCGCGACTGCCAATGGCCGCTCGCCCAGGTGGAGCCGCTCCTTCGCTCCCTCCTGAAGATCCGCGCCGCGGCGGCCGATACCGTGAAGATGGAGGCGCAACGCGCATGACCCGAAGCGCCCCCGGCGAGACCGCCATGACCCACGACCGACCGACCGGCCCGGCCCCCGATTCCTCCGCCCAATTGATCGCGTGGGGACGCGAAGTCCTCTCCTATGAAGGGGAGGCGATCGAGTCCCTGAAGGCGCGCGTGGACAAGGGGTTCGTCGATTCCGTTCGCCTTCTGCTGGAGGTGAAGGGGCAGGTCCTGACGAGCGGGGTGGGAAAGTCGGGCTTGGTGGCGAAGAAGATCGCGGCGACCCTCACGAGCACGGGGACCCCCGCGACCTTCGTCCACCCGGTCGACGCGGTGCACGGGGATCTCGGCATCGTCTCCTCCCGGGACGCCGCGCTCCTCCTTTCGAAGAGCGGCGAGACGGCCGAGCTGCTCGAGCTCCTGCCCGCCTTCCGGCGGCACGGCGTTCCGGTGATCGCGATGACCTGCGACGGCGGCTCCTCGCTCGCCCGCGAGGCCGACGCGGTCGTCGACCTCGGGAATCCGCGCGAAGCCTGTCCGGACGACCTCGTGCCGACGTCGAGCACGACGGCCTCGCTCGCCATGGGCGACGCGCTCGCCGTCACGCTCATGCGCTTGAAGGGATTCACGCGCGCCGATTTCGCGGTGCTCCATCCGGGCGGCGTGCTCGGGCAGACGGCGACGGCGCGGGTGGACGAGCGGATGCGGCGCGGCGACGAGTTGCCTCGCGTGGCGCCGGAGGCGACCCTGCGCGAAGCGCTCCTCGAGATCTTGAAGAAGCGGATCGGAATGACCACGGTGCTCGACGCCGAGGGACGCCTCTGCGGCATCCTGACCGACGGCGACTTGAAGCGGATCCTCCTGCAAGGGACGTTCGATCCCGCGCGACCGGTGTCGGAGGTCATGTCGCGCTCGCCGAAGACGATCGAATCGGGCGCGATGATCGCCCAGGCCGTGCGGCGCATGGAGGAGAACCCGGGCGGCGCCATCACGGCGCTGGTCGTCATCGACGCCGCGGGCGCGCCCGCCGGCGTGATTCACCTCCACGACTGCCTCGGCGCGCGCCCTCGATAACATCATGCGGTGCCTAAGGTTTGACCCGCCGAACGGGGGTCTGCTAGAGTCGGCGCGAACGTTCGCCGGGCGGGCGGCACGCCTCCTGCTGGCGGGCGCGCTGCCCCTCGTGGCCGCCGGGCTCCTGGGTTCGCTGGGCGGCTGCAGCGGCCGGAGCACGCCGGTCGCCTCGAACGAGGAGTTGCGCATCCCCGATCAGGAGGCGCGCGACTTCACGCTCACGGAGAGCGCGGCGGGCACGAAGAACTGGACGCTCCGGGCCAATTACGCGGCCATGTACAACCGCGAGCACAAGGTCGACGCGAAGACGGTCAACATCGACTTCTTCGACAAGGAGGGGACGCTCTACTCGACCCTGACCGCCGACCGCGGCGAAGTCGATCAGCGCACGAACGACCTCCAGGCGCGGGGCAACGTGAAGGTCGTGACGAAGAACGGCGTGGCCATGGAAACCGACTCGCTGCGCTTCATCAACCGGACGGGGAAGATCCTCTCGGACGGATTCGTGAAGGTGACGAGGCAAGGAGACGTCTTGACCGGCTTCGGATTCGAGAGCGACGCCACGCTCGAACACTTCCGGCTCACGCGGGAAGTGAAGGCGGAAGTGCGGAGCGCCGGCGACACCGACGCGTTCTCGCCGTGATCGACACGTCGGGGCTGATCGCCAAGGACCTCGAGCGCTTCTACGGCCACTGGAAGGTGGTCGACAAGGTGACGGTCGAGGTGCGGCGCGGCGAAGTCGTCGGCTTGCTCGGGCCAAACGGCGCGGGGAAGACGACGAGCTTCTACCTGATCGTCGGGCTCCTGCGCTCCGACGGTGGAATGATCACCGTCGACGGCAAGGACATCACGCGGGCGCCGATGCATCAGCGGGCGCGGCTCGGGATCGGCTACCTGCAGCAGGAGCCGTCGATCTTTCGCCGGCTCACGGTGCGGGAGAACATCCTCGCGATTCTCGAGACGCTGCCCCTCACGGGCGGCGAGCGGGAGAAGCGCCTCGCCGAATTGCTGGAAGAGCTGAACATCGCGCATCTCGCCGACCGCAAGGGACACCACCTGTCGGGCGGCGAGCGGCGCCGCGTCGAGATCACGAGGGCCCTGGTCACGCGGCCGGGCTACCTCCTCCTCGACGAGCCGTTCGTGGGGATCGACCCGCTCGCGGTCGCGGAGATCCAGGACATCATCGGGAGGCTGCGCGCCAAGGGGCTCGGCATCCTGATCACCGATCACAACGTGCGGGAAACCTTGAGCACCACCGACCGGGCCTACATCATGTTCGAGGGCCGCATTCTCCTGCAGGGGACGAGCCAAGAGCTGGCCCAGGATCCGGTCGCGCGACAAATCTATCTCGGAGAGCGTTTCCGGCTCGATTGAGGACCCAGACCCCATGGACATGAAACACGGCCTCTATCAGACGCAGAAGCAGACGCTGATCATCACGCAGCGGCTGCAGCAGGCGCTGAAGCTCCTGCAGATGCCGACGCTCGAATTGCAGCAGGCGTTGAAGACCGAACTCGAACGGAATCCGCTCCTCGAGGAGATCGACGAGATCGAGGAGGAGCGGGAGACCGAAGAGGCCAAGGAAGAGGCCGGCACCGCCGAGGGGACGACCGAGACGCCCGAGGCCGCGCCGAAGGACGACGATTCGGATCGCGAGGTGAACTGGGACGACTACTGGCCCGACACCTACGACTCGCCGACCACGGCGCGCGTCGACGACCCCGACGCGGAGTTCTACGAGCGCGTGCCGGTGACGGTGAAGAGTCTCGGCGACCACCTCATCGACCAGTTGCGCCTGACCGAACGCTCCGAGGAGGAGATCGCCATCGGCGAGTACCTCATCGGGTCGATCGACGAGAACGGCTACCTCCAGACCACCGTGGACGAGGTGGCCGAGGCGACGGGGATGCCGGCCGAGCGAATCGAAGAGATCCTGGGCCACATCCAAGCCTTCGAGCCCCCGGGCGTCGGCGCCCGGAACCTCCAGGAGTGCCTCTGGATCCAGTTGGTCCAGCGGAAGATGGAGGAGACGCTCGCCGCGCGCATCGTCCAGGAGCAGTTCGACAACCTCCTGAACCGGCGCTTCAGCGAGATCGCCCGCCACTTCAAGGTGCCGGTCGAAGCGGTCCAGACGGCCGGCGACGTGATCGCCACGCTCGACCCGCGGCCGGGCCAGGCGATCGCCGTCGAGGAGACGAAGTACGTGATCCCCGACCTCATCGTGGAGCGCGTCGGCGAGGACTACGTCGTGACGCTGAACGACCGGAACGTGCCGCGCCTGCGGATCTCGAGCGCCTACGCCGACACGATGCGGAAGAAGGAAGCGGGGAACGAGGAGGCGCGCGCCTTCATCAAAGACAAGCTGAGCGCCGCGAAGTGGCTCATCGGCACGATCGAGCAGCGGCGGAAGACGATGATCAAGGTCATGCGCCGCATCGTCGAGGAGCAGCGCGACTTCTTCGAGAAGGGCGTGCAGGGGATGCGGCCGCTCACCCTACAGCAGATCGCGAACCAGATCGGCATGCACGAATCGACCGTGAGCCGAGTGACGACGCAGAAGTACGTGCAGACGCCGCGCGGCGTCTACGAGCTGAAGTACTTCTTCTCGAGCGGCCTCCAGACGGAGGACGGCGACGACGTCTCCGCGAAGGCGGCGAAGGAGAAGATCTCGGCGCTCGTGGCCGACGAGGACAAGAAGGACCCGCTCAGCGATCAGCGGATCGCCGAGTTGTTGCAGGAGCAGGGCCTGAAGATCGCGCGGCGCACGGTGGCCAAGTACCGGGAGGCGCTGCGAATCCTCCCGGCCCGGGCCCGTCGCCGCTACGCGTAGCCCCCACCCGGTCGTGGAGAACTCATGGACCTGACGATCAAGGGCCGCCACTGGACGCCGAGCGCCGCTTTCAAGAGCTTCGCCACGGAGCGCGTCCAGAAACTCGGCCGTTTCTATCCTCACATGATTCGCGCGGATCTGACGGTCACGCGCGAGGGGCCCCGCCACCAGGCGGAGCTGCGGTTGCACGGCAACGAGATCGATCTCCTCACGAAGGGCGAGGACACCGATCCGCGCGCGGCCGTCGACGCGGCCCTCGACAAGGCGGAGCGCGCGCTCGAACGGAAGACCGACCGGCTCAAGGATCGGAAGAAGCGCGGCACGGCCCGGACGGGGAGCGCCCGCGCGGCGCGCGCCGCCGAGGTGCTCGACATGCCGATGACGCTGCCGAAACTGCGGAGCACGGTGCAGGTGGTGCGCGAGGCGGCGAAGGCGCCCGCCATGTCGGCCGAAGCGGCCGCGAAGCGCCTCTTGAAGGGATCGAAGCCCTTCCTCCTCTTCACGGAGCCCGGCGCCGGCGTGCGCGTGGCCTATCGCCGCGGCGATCGCGAGGTGGGAGTCCTTGAGCTCGACTAAGCCGCAGACCCTCACGGTGGAGCAGCTCTACGAGCAGCAGCGGGAGCAGCTCGCCCTCGAACTGCTCTCGACGAGCGCGGCGTCCGCCGTGCCGGTCACGCTGAGCGACATCCATCGTCCCGGCATGGCCCTCATGGGCTTCACGGAGAACTTCCTCGCCGACCGCATTCAGATCTGCGGGCGGACCGAGTTCGCCTACCTATCGACCCTGAGCGAGAACGAGCGGGAGGCGGCGCTCGACCGGTTCTTCCGCTTCAAGATGCCGTGCATCATCGTGGCGAAGGGGCTCGAACTTCCGCGGGGATTCCTCGACCGCGCGAACGGGCACGCCATTCCGGTCTTCCGGACGCCGCACGACACGACGCCCTTCATCCACCAGCTGACGGCGTACCTCGACTACGTCTTCGCCCCGTCGGTGACGGCGCACGCGTCGCTCGTCGACGTCTACGGCGTCGGACTCCTCTTCACCGGTCGAAGCGGCATCGGAAAAAGCGAGACGGCGCTCGACTTGATCGAGCGCGGGCACCGCCTCGTCGCCGACGACGTGGTTCGCATCACGCGCCGCCACGGCGACATCCTCATCGGCGCCTGCAACGAGGTGCTGAAGCACACGATGGAAATCCGGGGGCTCGGGATCATCGACGTCCAGTCGATTTTCGGCATCCGTTCGATCCGCGGCCAGAAGCGCGTGGAGGTGGAGGTCCACCTGACGGAGTGGAGCGAGGCGCGCGACTACGAGCGCGTGGGGCTCGACGACGCCACCGTGAAACACCTCGACGTGGAGATCCCGCTCGTGACCATCCCGATCTTTCCGGGTAAGAACATCACCGTCATCGCGGAAGTGGTGGCGCTGAATCATCTCGTGAAGGTCTACGGCTACCATCCGGCGCGCGCGCTGAACGAGCGGCTGATGGAGAACATGCGGATGAAGCTCCTCTCGAACCCGCTCGTGCGGGACGACACGGAGTAGGCCCCGTGAACGCGCACCGTCCGGCGGCCGTGCTCGTGACGCACGGCGTCCTCGGCACGGAATTGGTGCGCACCGTCGAGCGGATCCTCGGGCCGCAGAGCGACGTCGTCGTCGTGAGCAACGAGGGACTCTCCGCCGACGGCCTCGTGACCGCGCTCGAAGCGGCGATCGACTCGCTCGCCGCGGGGCAGGCGGCGGTCGTCTTCAGCGATCTCGCCGCCGGCTCGTGCGGACTCGCGGCGCGGCGCGCCGGCGCCTCCGGCCGCGTCGTCCGGCGGATCACCGGCGCCAATCTCCCGATGCTCCTTGAGTTCTTCCACTACCGCGGCGCCGTTCCGCTCGACGAACTGCTGCCGCGAATGGAGACGAAGGGGCGCGCGGGAATCGTCTCCTCCTGACGTGCCGATCCTCCTCGCCCGCGTCGACGACCGCCTGATCCACGGCCAGGTCGTCCACGGCTGGGGGCGACCGCTCGACGCGACGCTCTTCGCCATCGTTTCCGACGAGCTCCGCGCCGACGAAGAGCGCGCCGAGCTCTATCTCTTCGCGGTGCCGGACGGCGCCCGCGGCGTGGTGGTCTCGGCGGCGGAAGCCCTCGCGCCCGCGTTCCGCCGGGATTGCGAGGCGGCGCGCACGATCCTCCTCTTCGCCGATCTCGCCACGCCGCTTCGATTGGCCGAGGGCGGCTTCCCGCTCGAGGCGCTGAACGTGGGCGGACTCCACCACGCGGCGGGGAAGCACGAGGTGCTCCCGTACGTCTTCCTCGACCAGCCCGATCGGGACCGTCTTCGCGCGCTCGCCGCGCGGGGAATTCGCGTGACGGCGCGCGATCTCCCCGGGAACGCCGAGCACGGCCTGGATGAAATGGTGGGGACGGCGTGATCGCCGACTTCCTCCGGATCGCCTTCCTGGGCGGCATGCTCGCCGTCGACCGCGGCGCCGGCTGGAATCTCATGATCAGCCAACCGCTCGTAGGGGCCTGCATCGCGGGCCTGCTCGTCCATCCGGACCCCGATTGGGAGCGGTGGGCGCTGCGGATCCCGATCGCCGTCGGCGCGCTCCTTCAACTCCTCCTCACGAACGCCGCGCTCCCGGCCGCGCAGAAGTCGCACGACACGGCGACCGCGGGCGTCGTGGGGAGCACGGTCGCCGTGCTCGGGATGGCCCATCTCCATTCGGCGATGCCGAGTTCGGCCGCGGGCCTCCTCTGGGTGCTGCTCGGCGTGCTCGCCGGCCTCTTGGCCGCGGTGATCGGCGGCTGGGTGCAGGGGCTCAATCGCGCCGCCGCGGTCACCGACGCGCGGCGCGCCGTCGCGCTCGCCGCCGACGGCGACGCCGCCGGGTACGACGGACTCTATATCTGGTCGCTCATCCGCATGTTCACGCTCGGGGCGCTCTGGTCGTGGTGCGGATCGCTGGCGTTTCTCGCCGTCGCGCTCGCCGTCCTTCCTCGCTTCGCCGAACTCATCACCGTGCGCCGGATCGGCTTCGTCTTCGCCGTCCTCCTGGGCGGCGCGCTCGCGGCCGCGTACGAGACGCACGTTCGAGGCGTGAAGGGCGGACTCCGCTGGACGGCCGCGGGCGCGGCCGCCGCGGTGGCGATGCTCCTCTCGCTCGCCTCGGAGGGCGCATGACGGACTTCGACGCGCCGACGCCCCCGCTCCCGGCCGAGCCCGATCCGGCGCCGATCGTCTCCGGGGATACGCCGACCGCCGCGGCGCCGGCCGAGCCGACGCCGCCCGAGGCGCCGACGCCGCCGCGGACGCTTCGCAGCCGTGATCTCGGCGCGGCCGCCTGGCGCCTCTTCCAGCTGCAAGCGCTCCTCACCCCGGGCCGCATGCAGGGTCCCGGCTTCGCGTTCGCGATGGCGCCGGTGCTCCGGCGCCTCTATCCCGACCGCGACCGCTTCGCCGAAGCCTTGGCGCGCCACACCGCCTACGTCGCGACGCATCCGATCCTGTCGGGATACGTCCTCGGCGCGGCGGTGCGGCTCGAGGCGAAGCGGGCGGCGGGGGAGTCGATCGGGGGCGATCGAATCGACGCGATCAAGCGAGCGCTCGCAAGCCCGCTCGCCGCGATCGGGGATCCCTTCTTCTGGGTCGTGCTCCGGCCCCTGGCGGGGCTGGTCGCCGTGCTCGGAATCGCGCTCTTCGGCGCGGCCAATCCCTTCGAGGTCGATCTCCGAGTCCTTCTCTGCCCGCTCCTCCTTCTTTTGACGTACAATGCGGTCGCTTTGCCGACGCGATTTCGCGGCGTTCGGGCCGGTTTCGCGTCGGCGGAGTCGCCGGCGAGCCTGCTTCGCTCGCTCCGTTTCGCCGACTGGCGCGACGTGCTCGAACGCAGCGGCGCCTTCCTATACGGCGCGCTCCTGGCGCTTCTGGCGACGGGCGTGTACGCCGCCGCGTCGTCGGGCGGTTCGGGACTCGGGGCCGTCGGCGCCGCGCTCCTGCCGCTTGCGCTCGGATTCACGGCGGCGCGCCTCTTCTTGCGGCGCGGCGCCGGCGCGACCGTCGAGACCGCGCTCACCGTTCTGACGCTCGCGACGCTCGTGTCGCTCGCGCTCTGAACGTCGCTCCGAACCCCGGAACCGATCCATGGTCGAACAGCAGGTCGTCATCCAAAATCGTCTCGGACTCCACGCGCGCGCCTGCTCCGTCTTCGTGAAGGAGGCGGCGAAGTACGCGTCGCACATCACGCTCGCGCGCGACGAACTGGAAGTGAACGGCAAGAGCATCCTCGGCGTCATGATGCTGGCGGCGGAGCGGGGCGCGGAACTCCTGCTCCGCGCCGAAGGCGCCGACGAGACCCAGGCGTTGGCGGCGCTCGTCCAGGTCGTGAACGACAAGTTCGGGGAAGAATGACCACGCTCACCGGCATCGCCGCCTCTCCCGGCATCGGCATCGGCCCCGTCCACGTGGTCGACGCGCAGGAAGTCGACGTCCACGACGGCGCGATCGCGCCCGGCGACGTCGCCGCCGAGCAGGCGCGCTTCCGCGACGCCATCGCGGCGAGCCGGGAGGACGTTCGAAGCCTCCGCGAGAAGATCGCCATCGAGACGGGCGAGGAGCACGCGCGCATCCTCGACACGCAGATCGCCATCCTCGAGGATCCCGACGCCATGGAGCAGACCCTCGCGGCGATCGCGCGCGAGGGGCGCGGGGCGGCCTTCTGCTACCGGCGCATCCTCAGCGACGTGGCGGCCCGGCTCGAGGCGGCCGACGACGAGTACTACCGCGGCCGCGCGCTCGACATCCGCGACGTCAAGCGGCGCGTGCTCGTGCGGCTCGGCGGGACCGAGTCGCGGAGCCTCCGCGATCTGAAGACCCCTTCGCTGATCGTCGCGTCCGACCTGCCGCCGAGCGAGATGGCGACGGCGCCGCGCGACAAGATCCTCGGATTCCTCACCGACCTCGGCGGCCGCACCTCTCACACCGCCATCATGGCGCGGGCGCGGGGCATTCCCGCCGTGGTCGGGCTGAAGAGCGCCATGAGCGCGGCGCGCGAGGGCGCGACCGCCCTCGTCGACGGCACGCGCGGCATCGCCATCTTCGATCCCGACCCCGACGCGCTCGAGGAACACCGGCGGAAGCAGCGCCGCTACGCCGAGATCGCGGCGCAGCGCGGCGCGCTCCGGGACCAGAAGTGCGTCACGAAGGACGGCGTCGCCATTCATCTCGCCGCGAACCTGGAAGTCCCCGAGGAACTCCCGGGCATCCAGGAGAACGGCGCCGACGGCATCGGCCTCTATCGCACCGAGTTCTTCTATCTCTCACGCCACGAGCTCCCGACGGAGGAGGCGCAGTTCCACGCCTACCGCTCGGTCGTGGAGGCGATGAACCCGCGCACGGTGGTCATCCGGACGCTCGACGTGGGCGGCGACAAGTTCGCCTCCTATCTCGGCACGCCGGTGGAGCGGAACCCCTTCCTCGGCGTCCGGGGCATCCGTTTCTCGCTGAAGCGGGAGGACATCTTCCGCACGCAGGTGCGCGCCATCCTTCGCGCCGCCGCGTTCGGCAACGTGCGCGTCATGTTCCCGATGGTCATCGGGCTCGAGGACTTCCGCCGCGCGCGCGACATCGTCGAGGAGGTCCACGCCGACCTCCGCATGGCCGGCGTGGAGACGCCCGAGCACGTGCCGCTCGGCGTCATGATCGAGACGCCGGCGTCGGTCTTCGCCATCGACCTCCTGGCGCGCGAGGCCGACTTCGTGAGCATCGGAACGAACGACCTCATCCAGTACACGCTCGCCGTGGACCGCGGCAACGAGCTGATCGCCGAGATCTACGAGCCGCTCCATCCGGCCGTGCTGCGCGCGATCCGCGCGGTGGTCGAGGCGGGGCAGCGCCACGGCATTCGCGTCGGCATCTGCGGCGAGATGGCCGGCGAACCGCTCTACGCCGTTCTTCTCGTCGGGCTCGGCGTCGTCGACTTCAGCGTGAGCCCCTACCTGGTGCCGGAGATCAAGACGATCCTCCACGCCTGCGACTCGAACGAGGCGGCGAAACTCGTGAAGGACTGCCTCGCGCTCGGCACGCCGGCCGACGTGCGCGCGGTCGTCACCGAGTTCATGCACCGCCGATTCCCGGAGCACTTCCTGGCATGAGCCCCGCCCGCAAGAAGAAGGCGACGATGCGAACGAAGGCGAAGCGAAGCGCCGCGAAACGAACCGCGCCGACGCGGACGACCGCGAAACGGCCCTCCGCGACGCGCGCGGCGAAACGCTCGGCCGCGAAGCCGGCCGCGACCGAGAGCCGGGAGGCTCTCATCGCCCGCCTCGATCCCGCCGGCATGGGCGCGCGCATCGAGGGGCTAGGAGATCAGCTCCGCCGCGGCGCGGCGATCGCGGCGCCGCTCTTCCCGATGCTGTCGCCCGAACGGCCGCGGCGGATCGTGCTCTGCGGCATGGGCGGGTCGGCCATCGCCGGCGAACTCCTCGCGTCGATCATCGACCGGGAGGGCGCGGCGCCGATGCACGTGGTCCGGCACTACGAGCCGCCCGCGTGGATCTCGCCCGAGGATTTCCTCGTCTTCTCGTCCTACTCGGGGGAGACCGAAGAAACGCTCGCGGCCTATCGCGCGCTGAAGCCGGTCCGGGGCCGCGCCTGCGTGCTGACGACCGGCGGCACGCTCGCCGCCCGCGCGGCCGCCGACGGCGTTCCGATCGCGCGCCTGCCGGGCGGGCATCCGCCCCGCGCGGCGCTCGGCTACTCCTTCGCGACGCTCGCGCACCTGGCGGAGCATCTCGGCGTCCTCGTGGGCGGCGGCCGCCGCGTGCGCGCCGCGGCGGACGCCGTCGACGCGATCGCGTCGCGCTGCGCCCGAAGCGCCCCGCCCGCGCGGAACCCGGCGAACACGCTCGCCACCCGCCTCGGCGGGAAAGCGATTCTATTGATGGCGAGCGCCCGCACGCTCGGCCCCGCCGCGGTCCGCTGGAAGGGGCAGATGAACGAGAACGCCAAGCACCTCGCGTACGTCTCGCTCCTTCCGGAGGCGAATCACAACGAGGTCGACGGCTTCGTCCATCCACGCCCGCTCCTGGAGGGCTTGGCGGCTGTCTTCCTGCGAGACCCGCACGATCATCCGCGCGTCGCCCGGCGCTTCGAGTGGCTCGGGGCCTACCTGCGCCGGAAGGGCGTCGCCGTCGAAACGGTCGTGCCGGCGGGGGAGGACGCGATGGAGCGGCTCCTCGGCTGCGTGGCGACGGGCGACTTCGTGAGCTACTACCTGGCCCTTCGAAACGGAATGGATCCGAGCGCGTTGCCGGGGGTCGAGTCGCTGAAGAAAGCGCTGCAGGCGTGAGTCTCGTCGCCGTCATCCCGGCCGCGGGCTCCGGGACGCGGCTGAAGCCGCACACCGACCGCACGCCGAAGCCCCTCCTCGCGGTCGCGGGAAAGCCGATCCTCGCGCATATCCTCGAGCGCGTCGCCGCCGCGCGCCCCGACCGTATCGTCCTCGTCGTGGGACCCGGCGCGCATGGCGACCGGCTCCGCGCCTACGCCGCGTCGCGCCGCGATCTTCCCATCGTCTGCGTGCTCCAGGACGCGCCGCTGGGGCTCGGTCACGCCGTGCTCCAGGCGCGGGAGGCCGTGGGCGATGCGCCGGTCCTCATCGTCCTCGGCGACACGATCGTCGAGGCCCCGCTCGACCGCCTGGCGGCGGAGGGGTCGTGGCTCGGCGTAAAAGAGGTCGAGGATCCGCGGCGCTTCGGCGTCGCCACGGTCCGCGACGGCTGCATCACCGCGCTCGTGGAGAAGCCGGAGCACCCGGAGACGAATTGGGCGGTCGTCGGCCTCTACGCCATTCGCAACTCGCGCGCCCTCTTCCGGGCCCTCGAGGAGCTCGAGAGGGCGGGGACGAAGACGCGCGGCGAAATCCAGCTGACGGACGCGCTCCAGGCCCTCTTGGAGGGGGGCGAGGAACTCCGCCCCTTTCCGGTAAAAGGTTGGTATGATTGCGGCAACACGGAGGCCCTGCTCGACGCGAACCGGGCTCTCCTGGATGCGCGCGCGGAGCCGGTGAGTCGGCCGGGCGTCGTCGTCGTGCCGCCCTGCGCGGTCGACACGACCGCCGACGTGCGCGAGGCCGAGATCGGTCCCTACGCCTCCATCGGACCGGGGGCGACGGTGCGCCGTTCGGTCATTCGCCATTCGATCGTCAACGAAGGCGCCACGGTCGAGGACGCGCTCCTGGATCACGAAGTCGTGGGAGAGGGGCAGGTCGTCCGCGGCTCGTATCAGCGCCTCAACGTCGGAGACTCATCGGAGGTCGATCGTTCATGAACGTGGAAGCGACCCAGACCCAGCCGCAGGCGCGCCGCTCCAAGGCGACCGGCCACGCCATGCTCTTCACGTCGGAGTCGGTGACGGAGGGCCATCCGGACAAGATGGCCGACCAGATCTCCGACGCCGTGCTCGACGCGATTCTCGAGAAGGATCCCTTCGGGCGCGTCGCGGCGGAGACGCTCGTCACGACCGGGCTCGCGCTGGTGTCGGGCGAGATCTCCACGAAGTGCTACGTCGACATCCCCAAGATCGTCCGCGACACGATCCGCCAGATCGGCTACGACGATCCGAAGTACGGCTTCGACCATGAGACCTGCTCGGTTCTGACCGCCATCGACGAACAGTCGGGCGACATCGCCCTCGGCGTCGACCGCCGCGGCGCGGGGGACCAGGGGCTCATGTTCGGATACGCCGTGCGCGAAACGCCCGAATTGATGCCGCTCCCGATCACGCTCGCGCACCGCCTCACGCGCGCCCTCGCCGACGCCCGGCGCTCCGGGAAGTTCGACGAACTCCGACCGGACGGCAAGTCGCAGGTGACGGTGGAGTACGAGGGCGGCGTGCCGCGCCGCATCGACACGGTCGTCCTCTCGACGCAGCACATGGAGATGTCCGACGCCGACCTCGCGCGCCTTCGCGAACGGATCATCGCCGAGATCATTCAGCCGGTCCTCCCCAAGGAACTGGTGCACGGGGAGCCGACCTATCACATCAACCCGACCGGACGGTTCGTGCTGGGCGGCCCGCGGGCCGACACCGGGCTCACCGGACGGAAGATCATCGTCGACACCTACGGCGGATTCGGCGGGCACGGCGGCGGCGCGTTCAGCGGAAAGGACCCGACGAAAGTCGACCGCTCCGCGTCCTACGCGGCGCGCCACGTGGCGAAGAACCTCGTCGGCGCCGGCCTCGCCGACCGCGTCACGGTGCAGGTGGCGTACGCCATCGGCGTCGAGGAGCCGGTCTCGGTGATGGTCGAGAGCCACGGCACCGGCAAGGTGCCCGACTCGCGCCTCTCCGAGCTGGTCCGCAAGCACTGGGACCTCCGCCCGCACGCCATCATCCATTCGCTCGACCTTCGCAAACCGATTTTCAAACGCACCGCCGCCTACGGACACTTCGGCCGCGAGAAGGAGGGCTTCCGCTGGGAGCTGCTCGATCGCGTGGAGGACCTCAAACGTGACGCCTGAGACCGCCCTGATGAACGCCCACGGACACGTCGCCAGCGCGGATCTCGCCGCCGACGGCGTGAACCGCATCGATTGGGCCGAGAAGGAAATGCCCGTGCTGCGCCAGATCAAGGCGCGGTTCGAGAAGGAAAAGCCGCTGAAGGGGAAGCGGATCGCCGCGTGCCTTCACGTGACGACGGAGACCGCGAATCTCATGATCACCCTGAAGGCGGGCGGCGCGGAGATCGCGCTCTGCGCGTCGAATCCGCTCTCCACGCAGGACGACGTGGCGGCGGCGCTCGCGCACCACTACTCGATTCCGACCTTCGCCATCAAGGGCGAGGACGGCGACACCTACTACAAGCACATCTCGGCGGTGCTCGACGCGCGGCCCGAGATCACGATGGACGACGGGGCCGATCTGGTGACGGTGCTCCACACGAAGCGCGCCGACCAGGCGAAGGCCGTCATCGGCGGCACCGAGGAGACCACGACGGGCGTCATCCGCCTGAAGGCGATGGCGCGCGAGGGCGCGCTCCGCTATCCGATCCTGGCCGTGAACGAGGCGAAGACGAAGCACCTCTTCGACAATCGCTACGGCACGGGGCAGAGCACGCTCGACGGCATCCTCCGCGCGACGAACCGCCTCTTGGCCGGCGCCACGTTCGTGGTGCTCGGCTACGGATGGTGCGGCAAGGGGCTCGCCACCCGCGCCCGCGGCATGGGCGCGAAGGTCGTCGTGACCGAGGTCGATCCGCTGCCGGCCCTCGAGGCCGTCATGGACGGATTCCAGGTGATGTCGGCCGAGGAAGCCGTGAAGATCGGCGACGTCTTCGTCACCGTCACCGGCAACATCAACGTGCTTCGCGTGGAGCACTTCCGCGCCATGAAGGACGGCGCCATCGTCGCGAACTCGGGCCACTTCAACGTGGAGCTCGATCTCGACGGCCTGGCGAAGGCGGCGAAGTCGCGTCGCATCGCGCGCCCCTTCGTCGAGGAGTTCACGCTCGATGGCGGACGGAAGATCTGCATTCTGGGAGAGGGGCGCTTGATCAACCTCGCGTCGGCCGAAGGGCACCCGGCGTCGGTGATGGACATGAGCTTCGCGAACCAGGCGCTCGGTCTCGAGTGGGTTCTGGCCAACTACCGCTCGCTCAAGCCGGACGTCTACACGATCCCGGTACCGGTCGATCAAGAGATCGCCCGTCTGAAGCTGGAGGCGCTCGGAATCCGCATCGACGCTCTGACCACCGAGCAGATCGCGTACCTCGCCTCCTGGCAGCACGGAACGTAGGCCAGGGCGACACGCGATGGGGTTCCTAGGGCGGATTTCCGTCCGTCGCAAGCACCAGATCCTGGGGCTTTGCCTTCTCTCGATCGCGCTCTTCCTGTCGCTCGCGCTCGCCACGCGTGACGCGCGCGACACCACGGCCGATCTTCTCGCCTCCGGCGCGGTGCGGAATCAAGCGGGCGTGCTCGGCGCGCTGGCGGCGACCGGGCTCGCCGGTTTTCTCGGCGCGGTCGGCGCATGGGCCGTGCCGCTCGGGCTCCTCGCCTGGGGGTGGAACCGCCTTCGGTTGAAGCCGCCCGCCGACCTCGCCATCCGCACGGCCCTCTCGGCCGCGGCGCTCTGGGTCGGCATCGGGCTCCTCTACCTCGTCACCGCGGGCAATCGCGCGTGGGCCGGCGCGCTGGGCGAGTGGATCGGCGCGGGCTCCGCGCGGCTCCTCGGCCGCATCGGCGCGCAGCTCGCCCTCGGCACCTCCTTGATCGTCATCACCGCCGTCGCGTTCGAACTCGGCGCGGCGTCGCCGCTCCGTCGCGCGCTCGCGGGCACCTTCGGCGGCTTCCTCGCGCGCTTCGGCGGCGACACGAAGCCGAAGCGAAAGGCCGCGGCCGACGCGAAGGCCGCCGCCGCGGCGGACGACGACCTCGAGACGATGCCGACGAAGGCGCGCCGCCGCCGCGTGGCGCCCGCCGACGAGGAAGCCGCGCTCGCGAGCGCGTTCGCGCCCGAGCCCGCCCCCGGTTCGCGCGAGGCGAAGGCGGCCGCGGCCACCGGGCCGCGCATCATGGGGCGCACCGCGCCGCCGAAGGCCGAGGCGCTTCCGATTCCGTTCCCGCCCGCCGCGGGCGCGCCGCCCACCCTCGGGAAGAGCGAGAAGCCGCGCGGCGCCGGCGCCGGCGAGACCGGCGGACTCCAGCTCGGCGCCGCGAAGGCGCCCGACACGCCGCTCCCTCCGATCGACCTCCTCGACGCGCACGAGACGCAGCATGTGGCGGTCGACGAAGCGGAGCTCCTCGAGCTCTCGCGCGTCCTCGAGCGGACCCTCGCCGACTTCGGCGTGGCG
>DASTSZ010000022.1:0-6270 GCA_035760425.1 Candidatus Eiseniibacteriota bacterium
CTTTCCGAAAGGGAGCCAGCTCGTGGTGTCGTTCGGAACACGCGGCATTCGCGGCGTGCAGAGCGCCATCGCCGAGGGGCAGGCGCCGAGCCTCTGGTACGGCGATCCGTCGCTTCGCGCCGTCGCCCTTGCCGAACGGACGCCGCCGGCGGGACGGGAGTTCTTCGTCCGCGTGACGAACGGACTCGACGTGATCGCGTTCGATCTCGACCCCTTCGACATTCGTTCGACGCTCGCCGCCGCGCCCGACCTGTCGGAGATCGATCAGCCGCTGAGCCGCTACGCGCGGGAGGTCGCGGCCGGCGGCGAAACCGACCGGGCGATCCGGATCGTGGAGGGATTGAACCGCATCGAGTCGGGGGATCTCATCCAGTACAACCGCCGGATGATCGCGAGCATGCTGCTCGCCGCGGGGCGGCGACCGGAGGCCGACTCCCTCCTGGCGTCGACGGCGCCGTTTCCGCGCGAGGTCGCGATCGATCTCGTCGTTCGCATCCAGGCCGAGGCCACCTCGAACGAGGCGCTCGATCTCGCCGCCTTCGAAGCGTTCGATCTCTCCGCCTCGGATCCGGCGACGCTCCGTGCGGTGATGCAGAAGATGCAACGCGTGGGGACGCTGGGACAGGCGGCGTGGTGGGCGGAGCGGCTCGGGCGTCTCGCACCCGGGGACACCGGCGCGGCGGAGGTGCTGCGGGCCGCCGCCGCGAAGGGGATCCCCCCGCGTCGCGAGCCGCCGCGTCGCGTCGCGTCGCCCCACGCGAACGGCGCCTAACGCCCCGGCGTCGTCGCGTCCCGCCTTACGGAACGGACCTCAGAAGACGTAGAGATAGCGCTGCGTCGGCGAGGGATCGTTCGGTCCCAGCCGCACATAGACCGTCATCCGGTCGCTCGCGCAGATCGTGTTCTTCCTCAGTTGAATGCCCGCCAGGAGTTCGTAGCGGTACGTGGAGTCCGCGTCGAAGAACATGAAATTGTCCGTCTTCGGGTCGGGCACCGCGTAGTCCTTGAACCAGGTCACGAAGACGGCGAGGAGCCGCGGCTTGGCGGTCTCGAGGTTCTCGGGAAGCGTCCGCTGCGGCGAGATGAGCCCCATGAGATCGAGCACGCGCCGCTCGCTGAAGTAGGCGATCGCGCCGATGTCGTTCGTCGCCACGATGTCGCCCGGCGCGGTGGCGAGCTTGATGAAGTTGCCGAGGAGCCGCTGCATCTTGTTGATGTTCTGCACATTCCACGCGTAGCTCGCCGCCTCGCGCGGCACGTACGCCGCCTGCCAGAGGAAGCACGCCACCGCCGCGGTCGCCGCGACCGCCGTGGCGCGGCGCCCCCAACGACGCGCGATGAAGTCGATGGCGATCGTCGAGAGGATCATCGCGAAGGGAATGACGTAGAGGATGTAGCGCTTGTGAGACGCGCTGTGCTCCCGGAAGAGCGAGAGCGCGAGCGGGAAGCCGATGGCATAGGCGGCGAGAATCGGCCAGCGGCGGATGGCGACGACGGCGCCGATCAGGAGCAGCACGAGGAAGATGATCGGCTCCTCGAGCCGATCGGTCACGCGATAGGGAACGCCCCAGAGCGCGCCCCACTCCCGCATCATGTTCCACGTCCGGCCGACGAGATTGATGCCGAAGTGGGCCTTGGCGCCGACCGTCTGCGGCATCCAGTGCCCGCCGATCAGGTAGTTGAAGCCGAAGAACGCGAGCAGGACCGGAAGCGCGATCGCGGCGCGGCGGAGGAACTCGCGCGGCATGGCGACGAGCCCGAGCGCGACCAGGAAGATCCCGTCGGGCCGCGCCCAGACCCCGATGCTCCAGAAGAGGACGGCGAGCCCGGGCTTCCCGCGCACGTAGTAGGCGAGACCGACGCAGACGAGGAGGAGATAGAGGGGAATCTCCATCCCGGAGAGCATCCCCCAGAGGAGCGAAGGCGAGGTGACCACGAGAAGCGCGGCGACGAGCGAGAGGAACCGGCGTCCCGGGAGCAGCGCGAGGACCGTGGCGTAGATCGCCACGCCGGCGCCGATCTGGCAGGCGATCCCGAAGACCTTCGCGCTCCAGACGACCTCGTGGAAGAGCATGTAGAAGAACGCGATGAAGAAGGTGTAGAGAGGGCCCGTCGCGCCGGCCACCGGCTCCCCTGGATTGAAGGCGAATCCGTGGCCCGTCGCGAGATTCCGGGCCATCTGCGCGTAGATCCAGGAGTCGTCGAGGGCGAAGCCCCACTCCTCGGCGATCCGCTTCTCTTGGGCGAGGAAGAGCCAAGCCGCGGCGATCGTGACGATCGCGATCACCGCCGTGACGTTCGGGAGCGTCCAGAGCGCGTCGAACGAGCGGGCGGGCTTCTTCGACTTCGCCGGCATGGGACCTCGCGGGTGGGACCGGGGCGCGAACAAATCAGGCGCGAATCTTAGCAATACCGCGCGCGGCCCGCCAGCGCGCCGCCGCGGGAGAATCCCGTTGACCACGCGCGCGCCCGATCCCTAACGTCCGCCGCATGCTCGGCCGGCTGCGTCCGTACCTCCTCGCCCTTCTCGTCGTCGCCGCGGCGACGGTTCCCTACGCGAGGACCCTCGACTTCAAGTTCGCGTGGGACGACGGCTTCCTCATCGGCCCCCAGCTCGACGTTCACGGCCCCGGCGATCTGGCGCGGCTTTGGAATTTGCCCTTCGACAATCTGCTGAAGGACGAAGTGATGGCTCGGACCTACTTCCGTCCGGCCACGCTCTATTCGCTGGCGCTCGATCGCGCGCTCCACGGATCGAATCCGCGGGGGTTCCACCTCACGAACATCGTTCTGTACGCCGGGGTCTGCCTCTTTCTATGGCTCCTCGCGTGGGAGATCTCCGGCCGGCCGATCGCCGCCGCCATCGGCGCCGTCCTCTTCGCCCTCCACCCGACGCATCCGGAGAGCGTCGCCTTCATTTCGGGACGAACGGATGTGATCGCCGGACTCTTCCTTTTCGCCGCGTTCTGGGTCGCGGCCAGGTTCGGTCCGGCGATCGAAGATGCGCGATGGAAGCTTCTCCCCGCGGCCCTGGTCCTCGTGCCCGGCCTTCTGGCGAAGGAGGTGGCGCTCTTCGGCGCGCCGCTCCTCGTGCTGGCGCTCGCGGTGCGCGAGCGGGGGCTCGGCGTCCGGCGCCTGGCGATCGCGGCGCTGCCCGTTGCGGCGGTGTCGGTGCTTTATCTCGCGATTCGCTTCGCCGTGCTCGCCTCGAATCCGATGCCGGCGGTCACGCCGGTGGAGGGAACCGTGGCGCAGGTGCTCACGAGCGTCGCGGTGGTGGCGCGCTATCTGCCGCTTCTATTCGCGCCGCTTCGGCTCTCGGCGCGCCACGAAATCGTGGAGGTTCATCGCCCCGATCTCGTCTTCGCCGCGGGGCTCGCGGCGCTCGCGGCGATGGCGGTCGGGTGCTGGGTGCTCATCCGGAAGCGCTCACCCTGGTCGCTGCCGCTCGCGCTCTTCGCCGCGACGCTGGTCCCGATCTGCTACGTGCGGCTTCTGTCGGGCGCGATCGTCGCGGAGCGATTTCTCTTCGTGCCGAGCGGCGCGATCGCGCTGGCGGTGGCGCTCCTGCCCGGCGTGCTCCCGCGCCGGGCGGCCGCCGCCTCGCACCGGAGCGCGGCGCCCCGCGATGCCGGCGCCGCCTTCGCGCTCGTCGCGGGCGCGATCGCCGTCGGACTCGCCTCGCTCTTGGGTCCGCGCGTGGCGGTCTGGGAGGACGACGGCGTCCTCTTCCGCTCGATGCTCCGCGATTCGCCGGAGTCGCCTCACATCCACGCGATCGTCGGGGGGTGGTACTACCGGGAGCACGACTACGAGCGCTCGGCCTTCCACTATCGCCGGGCGATCCGCTACGCGCCGGAGCGGGCGGGCGAACTCCTCTTCCACCTCGGCGCGGCGGAGTACGACATGGGCGCGATCGACTCCGCGTTCGTCCACGTGCGGGCGATGAACGCGCTCCGCCCCGACTTTGGGCAGGGCTGGTTCGCCCTCGGGAATCTCTACCTGAAGGTCAATCAGCCCGATTCCGCCATGGCGGCCTATCGGAAGGCGCTTCAGTTCTCGCCGAACTTCGCGCAGGCCGAAAACAACATCGGCGCCATCCTCGAGCGCGCGGGGAAGTATGAGGAGGCGCTGGCCGCCTACCGCCGCGCCGTCGCCGCCCTCCCCGGCTTCGCCGACGCGCAGAACAACCTCCGCCGCTTGAGCGCGGAGATGGGGCGGCCGGAAGGGCTCGATTCGACGCCCTAACGGGGCGGCCAGCCGTCGCGCGCCGGCGGCGGCCCCAGGATCTCGTGGATCGTGTCGGCGGCACCGCCGCCCCACGCCAGCTTGTACGGAGTCTCGTTCCCCGTGGTCCGCGCGGTTCGATCCGCGCCCGCGCGCACTAGTAGGCGCGTCGCCTCGACCTTCTTCTGCGCCGCGGCGAAGTGAAGGGGCGTCCACTTGTTCTTGTCGCGCACGTCGACGCGGGCGCCGCGGCCGAGGAGCAGCCGCACCATCTCCGTGCGTCCCTCGCGCGCCGCGATGTGAAGCGGCGTCTTCCCGCCGTCGTCGACCGCGTTCACGTCCGCGCCGAACTCCAGGAGGACGCGGGCGACGTCGAGGCTCTCCATGTACGCGGCCCGGTGGAGCAGCCGCTCGAGATGCGGCGGCGAATAGCGCTCGTTCGCGTCGGCGCCCTGCTCGAGGAGCATCCGCGCCACCGCGGGCGCCGTCGCGTCGACCGCGCTTCGCAGGGGGGACGCGTCCGTCTCCGTGGCCGACGTCGGTCGCGCGCCCCGCGCGATGAGGAGCGACGTGAGCGCGCTGTCGCGACCGATCGCCGCGAGCACCAGAGGCGTCATCCCCGCGTTCGCCCGCGAATTCGCGTCGCCGCCCCGGTCGATCAAGAGGGTGACGAGTTCGAGGTCGGTGGGGTAAGAGGGGCTCCACGCGCAGGCGACGTGAAGCGGGGTCCAGTCGAGGTAGCCAAGCCGGTCGGCATGCCCGCCGCGGTCGAGGAGATAGCGGGCCGCTTCGAGCTGTCGCGTGTGAGCCGCGGAGTGGAGCGGCGTGCCGATGCGGCAGGAGACGTCGGGGCTGAAGCCCCGGTCGATGAGCGTTCGCATGACGTCGACGTGTCCGTACTGCGCGGCAAAGTGCAGGAGCGTGCGGCCCTGGTCGTCCCGCGCGGAGGTGTCGGCGCCGCGCGCGAGCAGGAACTCCATCATGTCGGCGCGTCCCCAGCGAACGGCGAGCGAGAGCGCGGTCTGGCCCCCGCCGTCCTTCGCCTCGATGTCGGCGCCGCGCTCCACGAGGAGCCGGACGATCTCGGGGTGGCCGCCCCAGACCGCCTTGTGGAGCGCGGTCATTCCGACCGGATCGCGCGAGCGCAGATGCTCGGCCGCGGCCTTGGGGTCGGCGTCGAGGAGACGGCGGACGCTCTCGAGATCGCCGCGGAAGGCCCACTCGAGAATGGGGTCCGCGCGGAACGACTTGGCGTCGAGTCGCCGCGACGCCTCGCGCTTCGCGAAGCGGACGACGTCGTCGAGCATCGCGCGGCCGTCGCCGCAGCCGGCGGCGAGAAGACTCAACAGAAGGACTCCCCACGCGCGGCGGGGCCAGCCGGCTCGTCGCATGCGGCGCATCCTAGCATCATCGCGCGCGCAATCTCCCGCACTTACCGGGCTCCACGGTCTGGTATAACTGCGGGGTCATGAAACGACCGACGAAGCGGAGCGGACAAGGCGAGCGTGCAGCAGCCCCCGTCGCCGCCCGCGTACGGGAAGCGCTCGCGTGGCTCGAGGCGAAGAGCACGAAGAAGGATCGCGACAACCTCGTCCGCTTCGGCATCCACGCCACGAAGGCATACGGGGTCTCGATGGCCAACATCCAGATCCTGGCGAAGCGTCTCGGCCGCGATCACGATCTCGCGGCGGCGCTCTGGGCCACCGGGCGCTACGAGGCGAGGATGCTCGCCTCCTTCGTCGACGAGCCCGACCGAGTCACGCCCGCGCAGATGGACCGGTGGTGCCGTGACTTCGACAACTGGGGGATCTGTGACACGGTCTGCTTCACGCTCTTCGACCGGACGCCGCATGCCTGGGCGAAGCTCGCGCCGTGGAGCCGGCGACGCGACGAGTTCGAGAAGCGCGCCGCCTTCGCGCTTCTGGCCTGCCTCGCGGCGCACGACAAGGACGCGAGCGACGACGCCTTCCTTCGCTGCATGCCGCTGATCGAGCGCGAGGCCGGCGACGATCGAAACTTCGTGAAGAAGGGCGTCAGCTGGGC
>DASTSZ010000023.1:0-4705 GCA_035760425.1 Candidatus Eiseniibacteriota bacterium
AGGGCGCCGCCGCAGAAATAACAAGCGCTCATGCCGTCATCCCCCTGAAGAACGCGCGACCGATCGGGCGAGGATAGCGCCGTTCCGCCGCCCTTGACAGGGGGAACGGGCCATCCGATCATCGGATGCGAACCACGCCGGAATCGATCCAAACATCGTAAGGAGACTCGACATGGGCAAGGCCGGAATGGCCTGGGGCCGCGTGCTGGCCCTCGGATTCGCGCTCGCGCTCACCCTCGCGGCGGGCGCCTGCCAGAAGGCGGCGCCGGAAGCGCCGAAGAGCATCACGTGGCTCGGCTCCGTCGACGCCGCGCTCGCCGACGCGAAGAAGAACGACCGACCGATCCTCCTCGACATGGTCACCGACTGGTGCGTCTGGTGCAAGGTGCTCGACGAGTCGACCTACACCGACAGCACGTTCATCCAGGCCTCGCGGAAGTTCACGATGGCGAAGGTGGACGCCGAGGTCGACACGGCCACGGCCTCGAAGTATCACGTCGGCTCCTATCCGACGATTCTTCTCCTGAAGAGCGACGGCACCGAGATCGACCGGATCGTCGGCTACTACCGCGCGCCCGAGTTCCTGAAGCAGGTCGAGGATTACCTCGCCGGCCGGAATACGCTCGCCGCCATGGAAGCCGAGGCCGCGACCAAGGGGAACGATCCGACGTTCGTCTCGGGCCTGGCGGACAAGTACTACGGCCACGGTCAGTACGAGAAGGCCGAGGCGACCTACCTCAAGTTCGTCGATCTCGACGCGAAGAACACGACCGGCCAGGCGGACGACGCGCTCTATTCGCTCGCGCGCCTGCAGCGGAAGTCGAAGAACTACGCGAAGGCGCGGACCTACGCGCAGATGATCCTCGACCGCTATCCCACGAGCGACATGTTCCGCCCCGCGCATCTGGAAATCGCGGGATCGTGGAAGCGCGAGGGGAATCTCACGACCGCGCGCCGGCTCTACCTCGACTACGCGAAGCAATTCCCGGACGACGAGGACGCGCCCTACGCGCGCGAGCAGGCCGATACGCTCGCCGTGAAGATCGCCGCCGCGAACGGGAAGGGCGCGTAGCCATCGACGCCGACTCCGCCTCCTCGTGAAACTCGGAATCCTGGGGCCGCCCCAAAGCGGCAAGACCACGCTCTTCGCGGCCTTGACGCGCGGACAGGCCGACACCGGCTCGTCCCGCGGCGAGAAAGTCCACCTCGGCTCGGTGAAGGTTCCCGACTCGCGGCTCGACAAGCTCCGCGACCTCTACCAGCCGAAGAAGTTCACGCCGGCGAAGGTCGACTACGTCGACGCGCCCCCGATGGAGACGGCCCCCGGCCGCGCCGAGCGGGGAACGCTCGCCGCGCTGACCGCGCTTCGCGACGTCGACGCCTTCGTGCTCGTCGTCCGCGCCTTCTCCGATCCAGCCGTGCCGCACTTCCGAGAGACCGTCGACCCCGCGAGCGACGCCTCCTGGCTCGTGAGCGAACTCTTGCTCGAGGACCTGGCGGTCGTGGAGCGGCGCGTCGACCGAATCGAGAAGTCGCTCAAGGTGGGGAAGAAGCCCGAGGATCCGCACGAGTACGAGGCGCTGAAACTCGTGAAAGAGGCGCTCGAGAACGAACGTCCCGCGCGGTCGGTGCCGCTCAACAAGCAGCAGGAGCGCTCGCTGCGCGGCTTTCGGCTCCTTTCGGCCAGCCCGTGGATCCTGGTCGTGAACGCCGACGACGAGGCGATGCAGAAGGGCGAGGAGGCGCTCGTCGCGCCGGTCCTGGCGCGGCTGGCCGAGCCCCGGCCGCCCGTCATCGCGCTCTCCGCGAAGACCGAGGCCGAGCTGGCGGCCCTCTCCGACGAGGACGCGAAGGATTTCATGCAGGTCCTGGGGATCCGCGAGCCGGGCCTCACGCGCATGATCCGGCTCTCCTACGAGGCCCTCGGACTCCTTTCGTTCTTCACGGTCGGACCGGATGAAGTCCGGGCCTGGACGGTCCGGGACGGGGCGCTCGCGCCGGAGGCCTCGGGGGCCATTCACAGCGACTTGGAGCGCGGCTTCATTCGCGCCGAAGTGATTGCCTACGATGACCTTATGAAGGCCGGCGCCCTCAACAAGGCGCGCGACCAAGGGCTCTTGCGGACCGAGGGGAAGGACTATAGAGTCCGAGACGGCGACATCCTCAACGTCCGGTTCAGCGTCTAGCGAAACAAGCTCCCGTTCCGGGGCGTAAAGCCTGGTGAAGGAACCGCTTCCGGAACTCGAGGAGGGCTGCCATGAAGGACTTCGCTAGACGAACGGGTGGATGGGGCCTGGCGCTCGGCGCCATGCTCGCGCTGGCGCTCGCGGGGGCCGATACGGCCTCGGCGGCGACCGCCAAGAAGGTCGCGGAGAAGACGTTCGACTTCGCGCCCGATGGGCAGATCTCGATCGAGAGCCGAAACGGCCGGATCGTGATCGACGCGTGGGACCGGCCGCAAGTGCGCGTGCAGATCACGCGGAGCGTGCGAGCCGCGGACGACGCGCAGGCGCAGGCGTTGCTGAAAGAACTGCAGGCCGACGTCGAACTCCTGCCCGGCCATCTCGAGATCGTGAGCCGCTATCCGAAGCGGCGCGAGAACGTCGGGCTCTGGGACTTCCTGGGCCGGAAGGTAGCGGCGATGGACATCCACTACTACCTTCAGGTCCCTCGCGGCTCCGGGCTGACGCTCGAGACGACGAACGGGGAGATCCGCGTGCGGGGCACGACGAAGAGCGTCGAGGCCCGCACGACGAACGGCGACATCGCGATCGCGGGCGCGAGCGGACCGGTCGAGGTCCAGACGACGAACGGCGAACTGCAGCTGACCGCGATCGCCGGCGACGTCTCGGGCGCCACGACCAACGGAAGCGTCCGAGCGGAGATCGGGTCGCTCGCCGCGAACGGCAGCGTCGAGTTGGAGACGACGAACGGCAACGTGACCGTCTTCTTGCCGGCGTCGCTCAAGGCGACGATGAACGCGTCGACGACGAACGGAAAGGTCACGAGTTCGTTCCCGCTGACGGTGAGCGGAGCGGTGAGCAGCAAGACGATTCGCGGTACGATCGGCGGCGGCAAGGGCGCGGCCCTCGCCTTCGCGACGACGAACGGCAACATCCAGGTGCTGAAGATCGGAGAGCGGGGCGAGTAGTCGCGGCAGGCCGCGGCCGAGCCTCCCTCCGTCAGCGACAGGGCCTCGGGCCCGGAGGAGAGACGCTTGAGCAGCGGCATCCCGCACGCCAACATCGCCGCCACCGGCCCCCTGACGCGGGGCGATTTCCTGATGCTCCTCTACTGGAGCGCCGACACGCGCGCCGTGCCGAACGTGCGCGGCATCGCCGGGCTCGCCCGACTGACGCGCCTCGCGCTCATTCTCGGCGAGGAGACGGGCGTCGGCCGCGAGATCACTCCCTTCTTCACGTTCCACGCGACGCCGCAGGGCGGCGTGGCGAGCGTCGACGTCTGGACCGAACTCCTCTCGCTTCGCGCCTACCAGGTGCTCACGCCGCTCGTCGAGTCGGCGCCGACGCCGGCGGAAGAGCGCGCCGAGCGGACCTTCCTCCTCGAGTCGCACATTCCGGCCCACGAGCGCGAGCACTATCCGATGCCGACGGCCTTCGAGCGCGACGTCCTCACGAACAAGGGGACCTTCTTCGCGGCGAAGCGCGAGGATCAGATGGTGGAGCGCCGCATCAAAGCCTTCCAGACGATCGTCGAACTGAACGCCATGCCGCTCGCCGAATTGACGGCGAGGGCGTCGCGCCACCTGCGCCAGACCGCGGCCCGCTAGCTCGCGGGCCCGCGCGGCCGAAGGAGAGCCTTCCTTGTTCCGCTTCTTGAGCCGTCTCTTCATGGCGCTGGCCGCGCTCTTCATGCTGCGGCTCCTCTTCGCCACCGCCCGGCGCGTGAATCAGCGCGGCGACGCGGGCCGCGTTCCTCCGTCGCCCTCGCCGGGCGCCGCGGGGGAGCGAAACGGCGCCCGCCGGCCGGCTCGGCCGCCTCGCATCGACGCCGCGCGGGCCGAAGACGTCCCGTTCGTCGAGGTCGGCGCCGAACGCGAACGAGTGCCGCGCGGCTAGCATGCGCGACCGCCGCGTCCCGCCGCCTCCGCGCGCGCGGCGAGCGCGAACGCGAACGGCCCCCGTCCTCTCCTAGGCACGTCGGACATGGACGAATCCCTCGATCTCTTCGGCGGCGAAGGCTCCGGCCAGGGCTCCGGCCCGGGCGGGAAGCGTCCGCGCGTCCCGGCGCGAGCGCCCCTGGCCGAACGAATGCGCCCCCGCACGCTCGACGAGTTCGAGGGGGGCGATCGGGTGCTCGGTCCCGACTCGCTCCTCCGCCACGCCATCCGCACCCACTCGATCCCGTCGCTCATCTTCTGGGGCCCGCCGGGCTGCGGGAAGACGACCCTTGCGCGTCTGTTGGCCGACGCGGGGGGCGCGACGTTCGTCGCGTTCAGCGCGGTCACCTCGGGCGTGAAGGAAGTGCGCGAGACGATCGAGCGGGCGCGGCTCGCGCGGACCGCCACGGGGCAGTCGACGATCCTCTTCGTGGACGAGATCCACCGCTTCAACAAGGCGCAGCAGGACGCCTTCCTGCCGCACGTGGAGGACGGCACGATCATCCTGATCGGGGCGACGACGGAGAACCCCTACTTTTCCGTGAACACGCCGCTCCTGTCCCGCGCCCGCATCTTCCGCTTTGA
>DASTSZ010000024.1:0-7878 GCA_035760425.1 Candidatus Eiseniibacteriota bacterium
GGAGCCCCGCGAAGAAAGGCCGAAGGGCGAGTCCCTCGCGACGCACTCGATCCATCGGTCCCCGCGGGTAGAAGTTCGGCTCGAACACGATGCCGCGAATGGAGCCGAAAGGGTCGCTCGGAAGGGGGTAGGGCGTGAGCACGATGCCGGCCGCCGCCGCGGCCGCGAGCACGCCCTGTTTCCACGCGCGAGTGAGGGCGACGCGCGCGATGCCGAGTTCCAACAGCACGAGGAGGAGCGGCGTCACGGGAATGAGGAACCGGGCGAACATGAAGTCGCCGCCGACGCGAATGACGAAGGCGACGTAGACCGCGACGAGCATCGCGGCGAGGAGCGCGCGGCGTTGCCACGACGAGAGCGCCGATGTCGCGGCCCCCGCGGACTCGCGCTCGACTTTCGCCGCGGCGTCGCCTCCGCGCCGGCGCCACGCCGCGGCGACGAGCACCGGCGCGAGGAGGAGGGGCCAATACCGCGCGAAGTAGAGCGAGACGTAGAACGCGCCCTGCGAATACCAGGGGATCGCGGCCGACTTGGCGTAGTACGTGTTCGGAAAGTAGTCGCCGTAGTAACCGACGCGCCAGAGCGTGTAGGGCGTCCAGACGAGCAGAAACGCCGCGCCGAGCGCAAGGAGCGCGCGCAGGCGGCGCCGGCCGGTCAGGAGAAGGAAGAGGCCCACGACCGGCACGAAGATCGGCCCGTCCGGACGCGTCATGGCCGCGAGCCCGAGGAGGAGTCCCGCCGCCGCCGCCCGTGCGGGACCCGCGTCGCCTCGCGCGAGGAGCAGGTAGAGCGCCGTGATCTCCAACGCGAAGAGCGAGGTCTCGAGCCCGCCGGTCGCGAAGAGCTGCCAGTCGGGATGGAGCGCGCCGAGGATCGCCGCGAGCGGAATCCAGGCGGCGAGGCCCGATGATTCCCGGCGATAGGTCCAGGCGTTCCAGGCGAGAAGCGCGAGCGCCGCGACGTAGCAGGCGATGCCCCCCGCGGACGACCACTTCTCCGGCTCGACTCCGAGCCGCATGCCGAGCGCGGACCAGAGCGTCCAGGTGAAGTTGCTGTACCCCTCGACGCGCTCGCCCGGGTTGTAGACGAGTCCCAGGCCGCGCACGAGATTCTCCGCGTATCGGAACGAAATGAAGGCGTCGTCCGAAACCCAACGCTGACGGAAGGCGGTTACCAAGGCGTAGAGGATCGCCGCCGCCGCCGCGGCGAGAAACGCGAGGGACGCGGCGCGCGGAGGCGCGCCACGATTCGCGGAATCGGAGACGTCGGGAAGGGTCGGGGGGGGAAGTGACATCGCGGGGGAGTCTAGCCGCCGAAGGCGCGCCCTGCCAGCAGCAATGGGCGGGCCGCGTGGTGGGCCGAGAAACTTGCGAAGGTCTCTCCGGGCGACGCGGCCGCGGCGGCTATCTTGAAGCGCGCCACGACGGTCGGGGCTGCCCCGAATCGCGTGGCCGAGTGACCCTTCGACGCGCTTCAGACGTTCGGATAGACGGCGGCGAGACGGTCGCGATCTAGAGTTCCCTTCGTTCGCCGCGCGGGGAATATCTCCCCACTCCCTGGCGCCGCGAGATCCGAGAAACTCGTTCCTACCCAAGGAAACGTCTCGGGCGCGCTAAGGTGAGGTGAGTCGTGCGAATGCCGACCCCGACGATCCCTCTCGAACGGACCTTCCTTTCGCGCGCGTCGCTCGCGCTGATCTCGGTCGCCCTCGTTTCTCTCGGCGGGCCCGGTCGCGCCGCGGCGCAGGTCAGCGCGGCGACGTCGTTCTACGTGCCGCAGACGGGCACCGTCGCCGCGCCGACCGAGGGGACGGTCGCCATTCGCTTCTTCCGGGCCTGCCCGAACAACGACGCGGCTGGGAGCCTCCCCAACAACGCGCGTATCAAGGTCGTCCTTCGCGACGCCGCGAACAATCCTATGGTGGGCGTGCCGGCGCCGAACATCTGCGTGCTCTTCAACGGAGGAACCGCCGAGCAGGGGTTCTCGGGCCTCGGCGCCGACTCGATCATCGCGAACGGCACGTACAACGTCGATCCGCTCTGCCCGCTCGTGACCTGTCTCTCCGCCGACGCCGCGACCGACGCGACCGGCACGACTTACATCACCTTCACGGGGGCCTCCCCCGGCGCGCCGGGCGTCGGGGTCCGAGACCCGAATCGCAAGTGGGGTCACTACGACTCGAGCCTCCCCGTCTACGCGAACGGCGTTCAGATCGTCGGGCGCCTCACGACTGCCTCGCCGGCCGGGAGCTACGACCTTCGGATCAAGAGCTTCGATGTCGTCGAGGGCTTGGGCATCGGACTGAACGAAGGGGAGGCGGTTACGACGGCCGACTGGTCGACCGTCGCCTGGAGCATCGGCGTGTCCAGCCCGCTCAGCTACTGGATCGACTTCGATTCGAGCGGGGGCGTCACGGCGAGCGACTTCAACCTGATCAACGTGCACTTCAATCATGACTGCGACACGCCGAACAGTCCGTAGCGCGCTCGCGCTCGCCGGCTGCATCGCCGCTCTGGCGCCCGCCGTCGCGGGGGCCCAGTACCTCTATCTGGATTCCAACGGGAACGGGATCCACGACGCGGGCGACCGCCTGCGCACCTGCCCGACCCGCATCGACGTCTGGCTGAACACGTCGGCCAACCGAGACGGCTCGCCGGCGAGCTGCGGGTTCGGGACCGGCGCCCTGAACATGAACCACTACGAGTTCGTGCTCCAGGTTCTCGGCGGGACGGTCTCCTGGGGACCGATGTCGAACCTCATCCCAGGGTTCACGCAGAACCTGGCGCGCGACTCCCGCGACTCCACGCTCGCCGCGCAGTACCACAACGGCTGGGGCACCTCATCCACCACGACTCCCATCGCGCCCGGCCTCTACAAGGTCGCCACGCTCAGCGCCACGGTCGCGACCGGTTCGCCGCGCATCGAGGTGATCGCGCGCCACCCGTCCAACGGCACCGCCCGAACCTCGTTCGGATCGGAGTGCCCGGCGACGCCCGAGCACGACCATATGAATCGCTTCGGCGTCGCGTGGAGCGATGTCGACGGTCTGGCGGAAGCGCTCGCGATCGATACGCCGCCGCTCACGACGTCACCCGGTATCGTGCTGCCGATGGACGGCGCGGGGGTCGCGATCACCGTCACGGCCGGCGACCCCGACGCCGATCCCATCCAGACGCTCGAGGCGGACCTCACCGGGCTGCCGCTCGTGAACGACGCGGTCTTCCTGGTGTCGGGACTGAATACGCCGGCGGCGATGGGGAACTTCACGTGGAATCCGGCGACCGCCGATTCGGGCGACTACAAGGTCTCCTTCAAGGCGGGGAACTGTCTCGGCACGGACTCGCATCTCACGATCATTCACGTGATTGGAATCGTCACGTCCGCCGATGGAGGACTCGGACAGGCGCGCTACGCCTTGTCACCGGGCTCCCCAGAGCCTTTCCATCGGAAGACCGAGATCGGCTACTCGCTGGCGCGGACCGGGCCGGTGCGAATCGTGGTCTACTCGGTGAGCGGCCGCAAGGTGAGGACCTTGGTCGATGAGACGATGTCGGCCGGGCCGCACCACGCCGCGTGGGATGGCACCGACGACCGAGGGGCGCTCGTCTCCTCCGGCGTCTACCTCTGCCGGCTCGAAGCGGGCGCCTTCCGAACGGCGAGGCGGATGACGCTCCTCCGCTGACCGCGGCGAACCTCCGCTCGCCGCCGTTCCCACCAATCCGCCAGCGCTCGACGACCCGGCTACATCCCCTTGCGGATGGCGAAGCTGTCGGGCATCGACGCGAAGAGGGCTCGCGTGGAGTCGCTCGCGAAGTAGTAGGGGCGCCCGTTCCACTGAAGATGAGGCGACTTTCGCGAGACGGGGAATCGCCTGAGCGTGACGGGGTCGGTCAGCCGGCGGCAGAAGGCGAGCGGATCCCTCCGGAAACGGTCGCGTTCCCGGAGGCCCGAGAAGTAGAAGACATCGTGACCGACGTAGGTTCGCATGGACGGGTCGACGATCGCCGCGCGAGACGGTCGAACCGCGCAGGGCACGCCGACCTTCTGCGCCTTCATGAACGGCTCCGGATCTTGCACGAAGATCCTCGGGCAACCGCCTCAGCAAAACCCCATCGGAACGCCGTTCACGTAGACCGGCCGCACGCGCCGGCTCAACTTCTGAAGCGCCACCATGCAGCGCTCGTTCGCGGAGACGAGGGAGTCCGGGTACTTGATGCGGGGGAACGCCGTGTCCGCCGCGGCGACGTAGTGCTGGGCCGCGCTCGGCGTGGCCGCGAGCGATAGCGCCGCGGAGGCGAGAAGCAGAGCGCCGATGGCGTGACGGGCTCGAGCGCGCACCCGCGTATTCTACCTCAGCTGCGCGACCCGCACGATCTTCCGGCCCGACTTCGCGAAGTAGATTCCCGTCAGCAAGCGGCTTCTACATTATTAAGGCTCTCGGCACCGAGGTGTCAATTCGGCCGGAAATTAACCTGGATTCGCGACTCAGTTATGGGAACTCCTCGTGATGAGGAGGGGTAGCGCCGGTATGCGAGTGATCGGAGTGATCGGACTGGTCGGAGTAGGTTGGCTTGCCCTCGCGGCGCTCGGCGTCGAGTCGGCGCGGGCGGAGTCCTGTGGGTGTCTCGGCGCTGGCGCCGGGTTCGAACAGAGCCCTTACGAGGACAGCTCTTGGGAGGACGCCGGGGTCACCGCGAGGCTCGGGGTCTTCCACACGATCTTCAAACGCGTGGAAGGCGGCCTCGAAACCGGATACGTGCACCTTGGCCGGGCGTCCAGTCCGTTCTGCGGCGAAACCGGCACCTTGCCCTGTCAGCTCGTGGGAAGAGCTCTCAACGCCTTCGACCTGTCGGGCTCGGTGCGATGGCGCCCCAAGGTCGGCCCTGTGAGGCCGTACGTATCCGTGGGTGGAGGCGCGTACGCCTACAAGGGCGCGAAGTTCACGGAGAGCGCGTTGGTGCGCGAAGTCCACGCCGGAATTTCCGGTGCGATCGGCGTTCACTCGAGGAAGCGACCGGGGCTCGGTGTCGAAGCACGATGGACCTCCATCTTGGACACCGGCAACTCATATGACCGCAACACGGACATCCTGTCGTTCCTCATCGGAATGAATCTGGGTCCCGGCGAGTAAGACTCCGGGACCCAGCGACTCCTTCGATTCCGCTCGCGCGAACCCGTCGGCCCGGCCGCTACCCTCGATCCGCGAGCGGCACGTACATCCGCTTCGGCGATCCCACGTAGACCTGGCGCGGGCGTGAAATCCGGAAATCCGGATCGCGCCGCATCTCGAGCCACTGCGCGATCCATCCGGGGAGCCGGCCGATCGCGAACATCACCGTGAACATGTTCACGGGAATGCCGAGCGCCTTGTAGATCACGCCCGAGTAGAAGTCGACGTTCGGGTAGAGCTTCCGGCTCACGAAGTAGTCGTCCTTCAGCGCCACCTCTTCCAACCTCATCGCGATCTCGAGCAGACGATTCGAGCCGCCGACGCGCGCGAGCACCTCGCCGCACGATTTCTTGAGAATCGCCGCGCGGGGGTCGTAGCTCTTGTAGACGCGATGGCCGAAGCCCATGAGGCGCGTCGTGTCGTTCTTGTCCTTCGCCTTCGCGAGGAACTTGTCGGCGCTTCCTTCCTCGGCCTGGATCCGCTCCAGCATTTCGATGACCTGCTGGTTCGCGCCGCCGTGCAGCGGCCCCCAGAGCGCGCTGATGCCGGCGGCGATGCTGGCGTAGAGATTCGCCATGGAGCTGCCGACCATGCGCACCGTGCTCGTCGAGCAGTTCTGCTCGTGATCCGCGTGCAGGATGAAGAGCAGGTTGACCGCGCGGGCGAGGACCGGGTCGACCTCGTACTCCTCGCACGGGACGGCGAACATCATCCGCAGGAAGTTCGACGCGTAGTCGAGCCGATTCATCGGATAGACGAACGGCTGCCCGATGGAATGCTTGTACGAGTAGGCCGCCACCGTCGGCATTTTCGCGATGAGGCGGATGATCGTGTCGTGGATCTCCCGCTCGCTCTCGGGCTGCTGGTAGAACGTGGCGAGCGCGCCGACCGCGGCCGAACAGACCGGCATCGGATGCGCGTCCTTCGGCAGCGAATCGAAGAAGGGGCCGAAGTCCTGGTGGAGCATCGTGTGGCGGGTGACCTCGTGGGTGAAGCCCTCGAGTTCGGCGTTCGTGGGCAGCTCGCCGTACATGAGGAGCCACGCGACTTCCAGGAACGTGCTCCTCGCGGCCAGTTCCTCGATCGGGTAGCCGCGATAGCGGAGGATTCCCTTCTCGCCGTCGATGAAGGTGATCGCGCTCTTGCACGACCCGGTGTTCGCGAAGCCCGGATCGAGCGTGATGAGCCCCGTCTTCGCGCGCAGCTTCTCGACGTCGATGGCCGTCTCCTGCTCCGTGCCCGTGATCAGCGGGAGTTCAGTCGTGACTCCGTCGAACGACAGCGTCGCGGTCTTGGCGCGTTTCGGCGCCTCGAGATTCGTCGGCATTGCAGCCCCCTTCTGACAGCCGCGTCCGCGACCTGCCAGATTGTCAGGTAGTCCCGTGCCGCGCGGCGCGCCGATCCGACGGTATCGCATCGAGATACGGCGGCTTTCGTGCGGCTAGACCTTGTGAACGGTAGGGAAGAGGGCAGGAATGGTGCCGGTCGCTCGAGGGTGGAAATAGAAACTCGGGCGGGTCGTCCGACCCGCCCGAGCGCGCGGTCCGTTCAGGACCGACTTCACCGTCCGTCGATTCAGGTCCGACGTCGGCGCTTGTCGTCTACGCCTTCTGGTAGACGTTCGTGTATTCGACATCGTGCCTCGTCCCCCGTCCGTCTTGGCGCGTGTGAACCACGAGCGTGCGGCCGCGATTCGCGAGCGAGAAGGTCTGGATGATGCGCGTGTTCCTGCCGGCGGTCTGAACCGTCAGCAGCTTCGAGTCACGCCAGATCCCGGCGACGTACTCGCCGCGATTGCCGCGATTGCGGTTCGGACCCCCGACCACGATCTCTTGGATCACGCGGCCGCGGAAGTCCTCGACGCGGATGATGTTCCGGCGCTGGTCGATGACGAAGCGAGGCGGCAACGCCGTCGACATCACACCGCCGCCGCGCGAGTGCGGCGAAGGCAGGTCGTAGCGCTTGGCGACCCACCGGCCCTCGAGGTCGTCGAGATCGACTCGTCCGTATCGCGAATCGCCGTCCCACCTGCCGTCGCGCGAATCGCCGTCCCACCTGCCGTCGCGATCGCCTCGACCATATTCCTGCTGCGCGGCATCGGCCTGGCCCGCGTACGCGCCGGCGTTCACCGTCGGCGCCGCGTTGGCCGCCGCGGCCCCCAACATCACCATCGATAGCGCGAGACTCATTGCGAGTGTGCGTTTCATGACGTCCTCCTTGCTCGGTTCTCCTCGGGGTGGTCTTGAATTCGCCGAGCCGGTGGCGCTCGACGGATCCGGGCATCGGTCCCCATTTCCGTGCCTGCTACTTAGAACACCGAGGTCCTCCGGAAGACGTGGCAGAAGTGTGGCAAGGCTGCGGCAATTCAAAGGCCCCGGCGAAACGTCGCCGGGGCCTTGTGTGGTGTCGAGCCGAGTACAGCGGGTAGGACTGTTCCTACTTCGCGCCCGCCATCATCTTCATGAACTCTTCCTGGCCTCGCATCATCTCGTCGGGCGTCACGTCCTTCACGCGCGTCGCGATCGTCCAACTGATGCCGAACGGATCCTCGAACGCGCCCATGCGATCGCCCCAGAACATTTCGGTGACCGGCATGATCTGCTTGCCGCCCGCCGCGATCGCCTTCGGGAACGCGGCGTCGGCGTTCGCCACGTAGAGATAGAAACTGATGGGTGAGCCGCCGATCGACTTGGCGGAGCGCTGCCCCA
>DASTSZ010000025.1:0-4030 GCA_035760425.1 Candidatus Eiseniibacteriota bacterium
CCGAATGGAGCGAATCGGCACCGACACGACAACCCGAGGAGAACCCGAACATGCGATCCATCGCCACCACCCTCCGCGCCCCCGCCGCCGTCGCCGTCGCGGCCGCCCTCATCCTGGGCTCCCTCTTCGTCGGGTCCGCCGTCGCCGGCGGAAAGCCCGCGAAGAACATCGTGCAGACCGCTCGCGACGCGGGGACCTTCAAGACGCTCCTCGCGGCGCTCGAAGCCGCCGACCTGGTCGGGACCCTTTCGGGCCAGGGGAAGGGCGAGTTCACGGTCTTCGCGCCGACCGACGAAGCCTTCGCGAAGCTTCCCCCGGGTACGGTCGAGTCGCTCCTCGCCGACAAGACGGCGCTTCGAAACGTGCTCCTCTACCACGTCGCGCCCGGCTCGTTGAAGGCGGGTGACGTCGTCAGCCGCACGTCGCTCACGATGGCCAACGGCGGAAGCGTCACGATCGGCACGACCGGCGGCGCGACGATCAACGGCGCCGCCATCACGGCGACCGACATCGCGGCCCGAAACGGCGTCATTCACGTCATCGACACCGTGCTCATCCCCAACTAGTCCGAACGACGCGTCCGGCGCCGGGTTCATCCCGGCGCCGGTTCGCCTTTTCCACCCGACGCGAGCGCGCTACCATGCCGGCGACCGTGACCCCGCCCAAGAGACCTCGCGACCCCCAGCCGGGGTGGCTCACCATCGGATCCCTCGCGCGCGCGACGGGCATCCCGTCCTCGACGCTCCGCACGTGGGAGCGCCGTTACCGAGTCCCGTCACCTTCCCGAAAGCCGTCGGGGCATCGCCTCTATCCCGAGAGTTCGATCCGACATCTCCGCGCGCTTCGGCGCGCGCTCGATCTGGGGCGCACCCCGTCCGAGGTCATGCGGCTCCCCCTCGACGCGTTGGAGCGGATTCTGGGCGACACGCGTGGACGTGACGAGCGCGCGCCCGGCGGGAGCGTTCGAGTCCGTGGGGGCGGCTCGCGCCCCGGGGCGGCGCGCGAGCCCTACGTGGCCGCGCAGTTCGAGGCGGCCGCGTCCCTCGATCGCGCCGCGCTCCGGCGCTCGCTCGGCGACGCGTGGACGCGGCTCGGGCCCCTCGACGCCATCGACGGCGTCGTGACCCCGTTCCTACGCGAAGTGGGCGAGGCCTGGGCCGACGGACGGCTCTCGATCCGGCACGAACATTTCGCTTCGGGCGTGGTCGCCGATTTCCTGCGCGAAGCCCGCCGCCCGTTCGAAGACCGCGCCGAGGGACCCCTCGTGGCGCTCGCGACGCTCCCGGGCGACCTTCACGAGATCGGGCTCTTGTGCGCGGCGCTCGTGTCGTCGATTCACGGATGGCGCGTCGGATATCTCGGGCCCGACACGCCGATCCGGGAGATCAGCGCGTTCGCGAAGGAATCGGGCGTGCGCGCGGTCGCGCTGAGCGTCTCGGCCGGCCGGCGGCGAGGCGCCGCGGCGGCCGTTCGCGAGCTTCGATCCGCGCTTCCGAAGTCGGTGGCGTTGTGGGTGGGCGGCGGCGGCGCGCCCGACGCCATCGAGGGCGCGACGCGGTTGGCGACGATCGCGGCCCTGGAGGAACGGTTGGCGCTCTGACGCGCCCTTATCCCTCCTGCTCCTCGTACATCCCCTTCAGCCGCTCGATCACGCCCGGATCGGAGAGCGTCGTGGTGTCCCCCACCGCCTTCCCGTCGGCGATGTCGCGAAGCAGGCGGCGCATGATCTTCCCCGATCGCGTCTTCGGCAGGTCGGCCGTGAGGATGATCTCGTCGGGGCGCGCGATCTTCCCGATCTTCTTCACCACGTGGTCCTTCAAGTCGTCGATCGTGGCGAGCCCGCGGTCGCGCCCTTCGCGGATCGTGACGAAGGCCACGACCGCCGTCCCCTTGATGTCGTGCGCGCGCCCCACCACCGCGGCCTCCGCCACGGCGGGATGGTCGACGAGCGCGCTCTCGACTTCCATCGTCGAGAGCCGGTGCCCCGCCACGTTCATCACGTCGTCGACGCGGCCGAGGAGCCAGAAGTAGCCGTCCTTGTCCCGCTTCGCGCCGTCCCCCGTGAAGTAGACCCCCGGAAAGCGCGACCAGTAGTTCTGGCGGAATCGTTCGGGATCGCGGTAGATCCCGCGCAGCATGGCGGGCCATGGCTTCTTCAGGACGAGATAGCCGCCCCCCTCGGCGACGGTCTCCCCCTTCTCGTTCACGATGTCGGCCACGACGCCGGGGAGCGGGCGCGTGGCGGAGCCGGGCCGCGTCTTCGTCACGCCCGGCAGGGGCGAGATGAGGATCATTCCCGTCTCGGTTTGCCACCAGGTGTCGACGATCGGGCAGATCTCCCCGCCGATGTGCTTGTGATACCAGATCCACGCTTCGGGATTGATCGGCTCGCCCACCGAGCCGAGGAGACGCAGCGACGTGAGCCGGTGCTTCGCGGGCCACTCCGGTCCCCACTTCATGAACGCGCGGATGGCGGTCGGCGCCGTGTAGAAGATGGTGACGCCGAGTTCCTCGATGATCTGCCAGAAGCGGTCCTTGTCGGGCCAGTCGGGCGAGCCCTCGTAGATCACGACGGTGGCGCCGTTCGCGAGCGGGCCGTAGACGACATAGGAGTGTCCGGTCACCCAGCCGCAGTCGGCCGTGCACCAGAAGACGTCTTCTTCCTTGAGATCGAAGACCCACTTCGTCGTCGCGGCGGTGCCGGTCAGGTAGCCGCCCGTGGTGTGGACGATCCCCTTCGGCTTCCCCGTCGTGCCCGACGTGTAGAGCGTGTAGAGGAGGTCCTCGCTGTCCATCGGCTCGGGCCAGCAGTCGTCGGAGAGTCCGTCCACCAGGCGGTGCCACCAGTGGTCGCGCCCCTCCTTCATGTGGACCTGGAACTCGCCCCGCTTGAAGACGACCACGTGCTCGATGCTCGGGCAACCCTCGACCGCGGCGTCGGCGTCGTGCTTCAACGGGAGAATCGCGCCGCGGCGAAAGCCGCCGTCGGCGGTGACGAGAACTTTCGCGGTCGCGTCGTTGATGCGGTCGCGGAGCGCGTCGGCGGAGAAGCCGCCGAAGACGACGCTATGGACCGCGCCGATGCGCGCGCAGGCGAGCATGGCGATCGGGAGTTCGGGGACCATCGGCATGTAGATGGCGACTCGATCGCCCTTCTGCACGCCCAGCTTCTTCAGCCCGTTCGCGAAGCGCCCCACCTCGCGATAGAGATCCCAGTAGGTGAGCGTCCGCCGTTCGCCCGGCTCGCCCACCCAGACGAGCGCGGCCTTGTTGCGTCGCGGCCCGCGCAGATGGCGGTCGACGCAGTTGTAGGCGACGTTCAGCTTCCCGCCGACGAACCACTTCGCGTCGGGAACATTCCAGTCGAGCACGGTGTGCCAGCGCACGAACCAATCGAGATCCGCCGCGCGCGCGGCCCAGAAACCCTCCAGGTCGGCGGCGGCCTGCTGGTAGAGCGAATCGTCCTTCACGTGCGCGGCCTTCGTGAAGTCGGCGGCCGGCGGGTAGGTGCGGTTCTCGTCGAGCAGCGCCGCGATGGCGGCGGTCGAGTTCGGCGGCGCCGGCGAGGCGTTCTTCTCCCCGCCGGAGGGGCGTTTCTCCTTGGCCATGAACTTCCCCCGGTCTGGAACGATGCGTCGTGGAATCTAGCGGTCGGCCCGGCTCCGTTCGCGCGTCCACGCCTCGGCGGACGCGAGCGGAATGCCCAGCGCGGCGGCGGCGGCGTCCCAGCTTCGGTAGACCTCGACCTTCGCGCCGCCGTAGATCACTTCCATGAGCGCGTACATGCGCGCGAGCCCGTAGAAGAACTCGCCCGGCGTGACGAACGCGGTGGGGATCTTCGGCGGCGCGAACGCGGGCCGGAGACGCTCGAGTTGCTCGCGCACCTGCGACGTCGGCGCCTCGGCCCAAGTCGCGAGGGACATGTCGACGATGTGCGCTTTCGCGGCGCGGAGATCGGAATCGTGCGCGCGCTTGAGGATCGTCTCGAGGATATCGACGATGGAGACCGACCCCCAATAGACGGTCACGT
>DASTSZ010000026.1:0-3467 GCA_035760425.1 Candidatus Eiseniibacteriota bacterium
ATTGAGACGCGGATCCTCGGTGAAGACGCCGTCCACCTTCGTGGCCTTCAGGAGCACGTCGGCGCCGACTTCCACGGCGCGAAGAACGGCGGCCGTATCGGTGGTGAAGTAGGGGTGCCCCGTGCCGGCGGCCAGGATGACGATGCGCCCCTTCTCCAGGTGGCGCACGGCGCGGCGCCGGATGTAGGGCTCCGCGAGGGAGCGCATCTCGATGGCCGTCATGACGCGGGTGGAGAGCGAGCGCTGTTCGAGCGCGTCCTGGAGGGCGAGGGCGTTGATGACGGTGGCGAGCATGCCCATGGCGTCGCCCGTCGCGCGGTCGAAGCCTTCCCCCGCGGCGGTGGTGCCGCGGATGAGATTGCCGCCGCCGATGACGATGGCGAGCTGGGCGCCGCCTTCGATGCCGTCGCGGATCTCCTCCGCCAGACGGCCGATCGCGGACGCGGCGATTCCCTGGCCGGCCGCGCCGGCCAGGACTTCGCCGCTCAACTTCAATAGGACGCGCCGGGGAGCGCCGTCCACGGTCTTAGTTCTCTCCGATCCGGAACTTCACGAATCGCCGAACGACGATGTTCTCGCCGATCTTCGCGATCATCTGGTCGATCAGGTCCTTCACCTTGCGGTCCGGATCCCGGATGTAGGGCTGCTCCAGGAGGACGACGTCCTCGTAGAACTTGTCGAGACGGCCGTCGACCATCTTCTGGAGAATGGCCTCGGGCTTGCCCGACGTGCGCGCCTGCTCCAGGAGCACTTCGCGCTCCTTCGCCACGAGCGCCGGGTCGACCTGCTCGCGCGAAACGGACGCGGCGCCGGTCGCGGCGATCTGCATGGCGAGGCTCTTCACCAAATCCTTGAAATCGTCGGTGCGCGCCACGAAGTCGGTCTCGCAGTTGACTTCGATGAGCACGCCCAGCTGATCGCCGGGATGAATGTACGAGTAGACCAGGCCCTGCCGCGCCTCGCGGCCGGCCTTCGAGGCGGCGCGAAGGACGCCCTGCTTGCGCAGGTTGTCGATCGCCTTCTCGATATCTCCGTTCGCCTCGGCGAGGGCCTTCTTGCACTCCATCATGCCCGCGCCGGTCCGCTCGCGAAGATCCTTCACGAGCGAGGCGGTGATCGTCATGGGACTCTCCTTCGTCGGTTCTAAGTTCCCGGCCGCGCGGCGTCGCCGCCCGGCTCGTGCGTATGGTTCGGTATCTAGACCTTCGCGGCGGGCGCCGGCGCCGCGGCGGGCGCCATGGCCGCCACCGGCGCGTCGGCCGCCGCCTTCGCCGCCATCATCGCGGCGAGATCGGCGCCTTCCCGCGCTTCCTGGCGGGCGTTCATCACGGTGTCGCTCACGAAGCGGGCGAAGAGACGGATCGCGCGGATCGCGTCGTCGTTGCCCGGAATCGGGAAGTCGACGACTTCGGGATCGCAGTTCGTGTCGACCACGCCGAAGACCGGCACGCCCAGGCGATTCGCCTCGGCCACCGCGATGCGCTCCTTCTTCGTGTCGATGACGAAGACCGCGGCCGGAAGGTTCGTGACCTCCTTGATGCCCGTGAAGATCTTCACGAGCCGGGTCATCTCCTTGCCGAGCTGCGACTGCTCCTTCTTCGACAACTTGTCGAAGGTGCCGTCGGCCTTCATCTTGTCGAGCTCCTTGAAGCGGCGGAGATTCGACTTGATGGTCTTGAAGTTCGTGAGCATGCCGCCGAGCCAGCGCTCGTTCACGTAGGGCATGCCGCAGCGCTCGGCCTCTTCCTGGATCGTGTCCTTCGCCTGGCGCTTGGTTCCGACGAAGAGGACGGTGCCGCCCCGGCGCGCGATGTCGTCGAGCGCGGCGCGTGCGTCCTGGAGGGCCTTCAGGGTCTTCTGGAGATCGATGATGTAGATCCCGTTCCGCTCGATGAAGATGAACTTCTTCATCTTCGGATTCCAGCGGCGGGTCTGATGCCCGAAGTGGACACCCGCTTCGAGCAATTCCTTCATGCCGACATCAGCCACAGGCAAATACCTCCGGTCTTGAACCTCCGCCCCTTCGATCCGCGTCGCGCTCCCTCGTCGGGAGACCGGCGCCGCGGCCCGGGGCGTGCGTGATGACGGCGGTCACTCCGCCGTCTCGTGAAACGGTGCTGCGATTACCGCTTGGAGAACTGGAACTTCTTGCGGGCGCCGGCCTGTCCGTACTTCTTGCGCTCCTTCATGCGGGAATCCCGGGTCAAGAAGCCTTCCTTGCCGAGTTGTCCGCGAAGCGCCGGATCCGCCAGCTGAATGGCGCGCGCGACGCCGAGGCAGATCGCCCCGGCCTGTCCCGCGTGTCCGCCCCCGTGCACGCTCGCGACGAGGTCGAACTTGTCTCCCAGATTCGTGGTGAGGAGCGGCTCGGTGGCCGTGCGGCTCAACGAAATCCGGCAGAAGTACTTCTCGAGCTCGACGCCGTTCACCGTGCGCTTACCCGCGCCCGGAATCAGACGTACGCGCGCGACGGACGACTTGCGGCGTCCCGTGGCTGCGAATGCAGTGGCCAGAGTCACTCACCTCCCATCGTGCCGGGCATCGGCATCGGCTTCGGCTGCTGCGCCGCGTGCGGATGCTCCTTTCCGGCGTAGACCTGAAGCTTCTTGATCATGGCCCGCCCGAGACGGTTGTGGGGCAGCATGCCCTTCACCGCGAGGCGGATGATCTCGTCCGGCTTGTCCTCTTGCATATCCCGGAAGCGCGTCAGCGTATGACCGCCCGGATAGAGCGAGTGCCGGAAGTAGATCTTGTTGTCGCGCTTGCGGCCCGTCACACGCACCTTGTCCGCGTTGATCACGATGACGTGATCGCCGACGTCCAAGTGCGTCGAGTAGGTAGGCTTGCGCTTCCCCTTCAGGACGCTCGCGATTTCGCTCGCGAGTCGGCCCAGGATTTGCCCCTCGGCGTCCACCACGAACCAGTCGTGCTGAATCTCCGAGGCGCGCACCGAATACGTGCCCATCGATCGACCTCCATCTATGAACTAGGATGACAGAACGCCAAAGACTACCAGCAGTTAGGAACGGCTGTCAACGCCGGCGAAGGCGGTTTCCGGGGGGGTGTGGACGCCCCGCTCGGTGACCAGGGCGGTCACCAGGGCGGCCGGGGTGACGTCGAAGGCCGGATTCTCGGCTCGGAGCCCCTCCGGAGACGTCGGAACTCCCCGAAACGCAGTGACTTCCGCCGAATCCCTCTCCTCTACCTGGATGGCGCTCCCGTCGGGGATCGCGGGATCGAGCGTGCTCGTGGGCGCCACCACCACGAACGGGATGGATGCGGCCCGCGCCGCGAGGGCCAGGGGGTAGGTGCCGATCTTGTTGGCCACGTCGCCGTTCCGGGCGATGCGGTCGGCCCCCACGACGACCGCCTCGATACCCCTCCGCGCGATCAGGGAGGCCGCCGCGCCGTCGGTCACGAGCCGCACGTCGACGCCCTCTCGCAGGAGTTCCCACGCGGTCAGGCGG
>DASTSZ010000027.1:0-6597 GCA_035760425.1 Candidatus Eiseniibacteriota bacterium
GCCGTGCCTCGCGACCCCGGCCCGATCTCCGGCCCCGCGCATGATCACGCCGACCCTCGAAGACTTCCGCGCCCTCGCGCGCGGCGCCAACCTCGTGCCGGTCATGCGCGAGGTGCTCGCCGACTACGACACGCCCGTCTCCGCGTTCGCCAAGTTGAATCGCGGCGACGCCGCCTTCCTCCTCGAGAGCCTCGAGGGGGGCGAGACGTGGGGCCGCTACTCGATCCTCGGCTTCCGCCCGTCGCTGGAGTTCAAGGCGAAGGGGAAGGTCGTGGAGATCCGCCGCGGCGACCGCACCGAGCGGATCGAGCGCGACGACCCGCTCGCCGCGCTCCAGGCGCTCCTGGGCGAGGTCCGCGCGGCCGACGTGACCGGGCTGCCGCCCTTCAGCGGCGGCGCCGTCGGTCTCGTCGGCTACGACTACGTCCGATTCCTCGAGCGGCTCCCGGCGACGCTTCCGGACGATCTCAACCACCCCGATCTCCACTTCGTCTTTCCGGACGTCGTGCTCGTGTTCGACAACTTCCGCCACCGCCTGAAACTCGTCGTGAACACGCGCCCGGAGGGAAACCCCGACCGCGCCTATCGCGACGCCGTCGCGACGATCGACGAGATGCTCGCGCGCCTCGCGCAGCCGGCGCCCGCCGCGCCGCCGCCGGCCTCGGCCCCGGCCGGCTCGGGCGACGTCGCCTTCACGAGCAATCTCGGCGCCGACCGCTTCCGCGCGGCGGTGGGGCAAGCCAAGGAGCACATCCGCGCGGGCGACGTGGTCCAGGTGGTGCTGGCGCACCGGCTCGAGGCGACCGCCGCCGTCGCGCCCTTCGACGTCTATCGCGCGCTCCGCGTCCTCAATCCGTCGCCCTACATGTTCTATCTGCGCTTCCCGGACCGGGCCGTCGCCGGCTCCTCGCCCGAGATCTTGGTCAGGAGCGCGGGCGGGCGCGTGGCGCTCCGCCCGATCGCGGGGACGCGCCACCGCGGCGCCACGCGCGCCGAGGACGACGCGCTCGAGCGGGAACTCCTCGAAAGCGAGAAGGATCGCGCGGAACACGTGATGCTCGTCGACCTCGGCCGGAACGACCTCGGGAAGATCGCGACGGTCGGCTCGGTGACCGTCTCGGAGCTGCTCCACGTCGAGCGCTACTCGCACGTGATGCACCTCGTGACTCACGTGGAGGCGGAACTCCGCGAGGGCCTCGGGCCCTTCGACGTCCTTCGCGCCTGCTTCCCGGCCGGCACCGTCACCGGCGCGCCGAAGAAGCGGGCGATGGAGATCATCGAGTCGCTCGAGCCCGCGCGGCGCGGCTCCTACGCCGGCGCCATGGGCTACTTCGATTTTCACGGAAACGCCGACTTCTGCATCACCATCCGGACGGCGACCCTCGAAGGGGGGCGCATCCGGATCGGCGTCGGAGCGGGCATCGTGGCCGACTCCGATCCCGAGGCGGAATGGCAAGAGACGCGCAACAAGGCCCGCGCCGTCGAGGAAGCCGTGCGGCTGGCGCAGCGGGGGTTCGACTCGTGATCCTGATGATCGACAACTACGACTCCTTCACCTGGAATCTCGTCCAGTATCTGGGCGAACTCGGCGCGCTCCCGAAGGTGGTTCGAAACGACGAGGTGACGACGAAGGACGTGGCCGCGCTCGCGCCCGCCGCCATCGTGATCTCGCCCGGCCCCGGACGCCCGAGCGACGCGGGCGTCTCGAGCGCCGTCGTGAAGGAGTTCGCCGGAAAGGTTCCGATCCTCGGCGTCTGTCTCGGACATCAGTGCATCGGCGAGGTCTTCGGCGGCCAGGTCGTGCGCGCGGAGCGCCTGGTGCATGGGAAGACCTCCGCGGTCATCCACACCGGACGCGGCATCTTCCTCGACGTCGACAATCCCTTCCAGGCGACGCGCTACCACTCGCTCGTCGTCGCGCGCGAGGGCCTCCCGGACGCGCTCCAGGTGGTCGCGTGGACGCCGGAGAACGAGATCATGGCGATCCGTCACCGCGATCACGAGACGTGGGGCGTGCAGTTCCACCCCGAGTCGATCCTCACGCCGCAGGGGAAGGACCTGCTTCGGAACTTCCTCCGCCTCGTGCCCGGACTCGCCGTCGCGGAGGCGCCCCGCCGCTCCGTCCCGTCGTGATCGCCGCGTTTCTCCCGCGCCTGGAGCGCGGGGAGCGGCTCTCTCGTGAGGAGACCGCGGCGGCCGTGCGGGCGATGGTCGGCGGCGAGGACGACCCGGCGGCGATCGGCGCGTTTCTTCGGGCGCTCGCGGCGCGCGGGGAAGCGGAGTCGGAACTCTTGGGCGGCGCCGAGGCGCTCCGCGCGGAAGCGATTCCTTTCGATCCCGGCCTCGCGCCCCTTCTCGACACCTGCGGCACCGGCGGAGACGGCAGCGGCAGTTTCAACGTCTCGACCGCGGTCGCCTTCGTCGCCGCGGCGGCCGGCGCGCCGGTGGCGAAACATGGCAATCGCTCCGTCTCGAGCCGCTGCGGAAGCGCCGATGTCCTCGAAGCGCTCGGCGCGGTCGTCGATCTCGGACCCGAGCCCTGCGCCGAGATCCTTCGCGAGACCGGCTTCTGCTTCCTCTACGCGCGCCGCTTTCACCCCGCCGTGGGGCGCGTGGCGCCGGTGCGACAGGCGCTCGGCATTCGGACGCTCTTCAATTGGCTCGGCCCGCTGGCGAATCCCGCGCGGGCGACCCACCAACTGCTCGGCGTCTCCGACCTCGATCGCGTCGAGACCGTCGCGCGCGTGCTCGCGGCCCTCGGCACCCAGCGGGCCCTCGTGGTGCACGGCGGTGGCGGCGTCGACGAGCTTTCATTGGAAGGGGAGAATGTGGCCATGTTCGTCGAGGCCGGCGCCGCGCCGCGTCCGTTCACGGTGGACGCGCGCGCGCTGGGGTTCAAGTCCGCGCCGATCGCGGCGCTCCAGGGCGGGGACGCCGTGGCGAACGCCGGAATTCTGCGCCACGTCTTCTCCGGCGAGCGCGGCGCGGCGCGCGACGCGGTCGTGCTGAACGCCGCCGCCGCGCTCTGGGTCGCCGAGAAGGCGGCCGATCTCGCGGAAGGGGCGCGCCTCGCGGCCCGCACGCTCGACGACGGGAGCGCCGGCCGCACGCTCGACGCCTTCATCGCCGCCACGCGGCGCCACGCCGACGGGAAGGGGACCGCGTGAGCGGCGACTTCCTCGCGGTCATCGGGCGCGAGCGCCTCGAGCGCGTGCGAGAAGACGCGCGGCGCATCCCCCTGAACGCCCTGCGCGAGGAGGCCGAGTCGCGCCGCGGGGATCGCCGGCCCTTCCTCGACGCGCTTCGCCGGCCTGCCGGCGCGCCGCTCCGCGCCATCGCGGAAGTGAAGCAGGCCTCGCCGAGCGCCGGCATCATTCGAACCGACTACGATCCCGCCGGCATCGCCGAACGCTACGCCGAAGCCGGGGCCACCGCGATCTCGGTCCTCACGGAACCGAATCGATTCCGCGGGTCCATCGAGGATCTGGCCCGGGTGCGCGATCGGGTCGCGCTCCCGGTGCTGTTGAAGGACTTCGTCGTGGACGAGCGGCAGCTCTACGAAGCGCGGGCGCGCGGCGCCGACGCGGCGCTTCTCATCGTCGGGCTCCTCGACGTGCGACAATTGGCCGACTACGCGGCGCTCTGCATGGGACTCGGGCTCGATCCGCTCGTGGAGATCCACGAGGCGAGCGAACTCGACCGCGCGCTTTCGGTGCCGGGCGCGATCGGCGTGAACAACCGCGACCTCCGCACGCTGGCGGTGCGACGGGGCCACGCGGAGGCGCTCCTCGAGCGCATTCCGTCCGACCGCGTGCGCGTGGCGGAGAGCGGCTACCGGACGCGCGAGGAGATCGTGCGACTCGAGGAACTCGGCGCCGACGCCGTGTTGATCGGCGAGACGCTCCTGCGCCAGGGCGACGTCCGCGCCGGATTCACCGCGCTTTTCGGAGCGCCGGAGGGAGGGCGATGAAGACCCGCATCAAGATCTGCGGAATCGTGACGCCGGAGGATGCCGCCGCCGTCGCGGCCGCGGGCGCCGACTATCTCGGGCTCGTCTTCACCGAAAGTCCGCGGCGCGTCACGCTCGAACAGGCGCGCGCCATCCGCGACGCCGTCCCGAACGCCGACCTTGTCGGCGTCTTTCGCGACGAGACGCCCGAGACGGTCGCGCCGATCGTCGAGGCGTTCGGCCTGCGCGCCGTGCAGGTCGAAGGGTGGCTCGATCGCGTCCCCTGGGCGCCCGCCGACGTCTGGCACGTGCTTCGCGGGGCAACGCTCCCGGAGCCGTCGACGCTCCCGATGATTCCGCTTCGCACGTATCTCCTCGACGCCTACGACCCGTCGCAGCCGGGCGGGACGGGGAAGACCGCCGATCTCGACTGGGCGCGCATCGCCGTGCGGGACGGCATTCGCTTCTTCCTCGCGGGAGGGTTGAATCCCGCGAACGTCGGCGCGATCGTGCGCGACGTGCGGCCCTACGGCGTCGACGTCTCCACCGGCCTTCAACTCGCGGGCGCGGCGCCGGGGCGGAAGGACCTCGCGAAGGTTCGCGCCTTCGTCGAGCAGGTCCGCCAGGCGGACCACGACCGGCCGAAGCGCTCATGAGCCGAGACTCGTCGCACGCGCCGCCCTCCTCGCCGCCGCCTGGCCGGTTCGGCCGTGACGCCGCGTTCGGGGGCGCGTACGTCCCCGAGACCCTGAACGGGCCGGTGCGGGAACTCGCGGAAGCCTACGACGCCGCCCGACGCGATCCCGATTTCACGGAGCTTCTCGCGCGTGAACTCCGCGACTTCGCGGGGCGTCCGACGCCCTTGCTCGCGGCGCCTCGTCTCGCCGCCGAAGCGGGCATTCGCCGGCTCTACTTGAAGCGCGAGGATCTGCTTCACACCGGCGCCCACAAGATCAACAACGCGATCGGCCAGGCGCTCCTGGCCCGTCGGATCGGAAAGACGCGCCTCATCGCGGAAACGGGTGCGGGACAGCACGGGGTCGCCACCGCCACGGTCGCCGCGCGCTACGGTCTCGCCTGCGTCGTCTACATGGGCGCCATCGACATGGAGCGGCAGCGCCCGAACGTCGAGCGCATGAGGCTCCTGGGCGCCGAGGTCGTCGCCGTCGACTCCGGAAGCCGGACGCTGAAGGACGCCATCAACGAAGCGATGCGCGACTGGTCGGGCTCCGTTCGGACGACGCACTACCTGCTCGGCTCCGTCCTCGGCCCGCACCCCTATCCGACCATGGTGGGGGACTTCCACGCCGCCATCGGCCGCGAGGCGCGCGAGCAGATCCAGGAAGCGGAGGGAGCGTTGCCCGATTCCGTGGTCGCCTGCGTCGGGGGCGGGAGCAACGCCATCGGCATCTTTCGCGCGTTCCTGGGCGATGCGGCGGTCTCGCTCGTGGGCGTCGAGGCGGCGGGCGAGGGGATCGCCTCCGGCCGCCACGCCGCGCGCTTCGCCGCGCCGGCGCCCGGCGTGCTCCACGGCACGCGGACACTGGTGCTCCAGGACGCGGCGGGACAGGTCCTCGAGACGCATTCCATCTCGGCCGGTCTCGACTACCCCGCCGTGGGCCCCGAGCACGCCGCGCTCGGCGCGTCGGGCCGGGCGCGCTACGAGTGGGCCACGGACGACGAGGCCGTCGGGGCGTTTCTCGCGCTCGGACGCTTGGAGGGTATCCTCCCCGCGCTCGAGTCGTCGCACGCGCTCGCCTGGGTGCTGCGGGAAGGGAAGCGCGGCTCGCTGGGGAAGGACCCGCTCGTCGTGGTGAATCTATCGGGGCGCGGGGACAAGGACCTGGCGGTCGTGGAAGCGTGGTCGAAGTCTCGGACGGCGAAATCCGCCTCGTAGCGACGGCTCAGGGCGTCGCGAGCGCCTGCTCCGCTTCGTCGCGAGTCCGCCGCGCCACCTCGAGCCGTGGGTCGAGCAGCAGGGCACGTATCGCCTCGTCGCGCGCGTACGGGTAGCGCCCCAGCTGAAGGTAGGCGTAGGCGAGGTGGCCCCGCGCCGTCGCTTCCATCCACGGAGCGTCCCGGAAGCTCCGCCCGAGCGATTGATAGAGCGTGTCGGCCGCGTCCTCGTAACGTCCCTCCTCCAGCGCGATCGATCCCACGTCGAGCATCGGCACTGCGAAGTCGGGATAGATCCAGGCCGCTCGGTGCGCGGCGTGGTGGGCCCGGTCCAGGAAACCGAGACGCAGATACCCCTGCGTGACCAGGACGAGGGTGAGGGCGCCGTGGGGATCGGCCGCCATGGCCGCCGACAGCGCGGCCGCGGCTTCGTCCGGCGACACGCCGCCCGTGCGGCCGGGATACGACGCCTGCTCGGCGAGAACGCGGGCCAGATACGACCGATAGTCGGGATTCTCGGGGACGGCGCGCACGGCGCGTTCGTACGCGCCACGAGCGCCGCCGAGGTGCAGCCAGGCTTCCGTGGGAGTCGCGGCGGCGTAACTCCGAATCAGTCGAGTCCGGCCGAGCTCGGCGCTCCACCGAGGTTCCCACGGGGCGATCTCCGCCGCCCGTTCGAGTCCTTGGAGGCGAAGCGGGCTCGAGTCGGGGCGCGCGAGCGCCCTCCCGCCCACGAACGCGGCGCTCCAGAC
>DASTSZ010000028.1:0-9422 GCA_035760425.1 Candidatus Eiseniibacteriota bacterium
GTCACGTAGGCGATTCGATCCGCGGCCGCGGCCCGCATCCCCGCGTCGATCAGCGATTCGACCGTGCCGTTCGGCGCGTCCGGGTCGCCGAGGAAGTCCTCGAAGAACCAGCCGCCTCGCGCGTAGATCGGGATCACGCCGAGGAAACCGATCAGCCGGTCGCCGATCTCGGCCACGAAGGCGTGGCGCTCATCGGGAATGGTGTAGGGATCGACCTGCACGAGGAATCCCATCGGCGCCATCGGGCGCGACGCGAGCCATCGCGCGATCATCGAGTCGAGCCGCGCGCGCGTCGGATGGCCGGGGGCGAGTTCGTCCGGGGCGAGCCGCCGGATGCGCACTCCCTTCGCGCGCGCGCGGCGGAGTTGCTCGCGAAGGGAGCGGCTCCCCTCGAGCGTCGCGGTCCACTCCTCCGGCGACCATGTCGGCTGCTCGCCGATTCGAAGCGCGCGCCAATCGACCGCATCCCGGAATCGGGACTCCGTGGCGAAGAAGACGACGCGCTTTCCCGCTTGGCGGGCGTGCGCGACGAACGCCCGCGCGAGGTCGGGGAAACGCTCGGGCGGCGCGATGGGCGCGCCCGCTACGACCCACGCGCGCCCGGTGTCGACGTAGCCGATGCACGCGTCGTCGCCGTCGAACCAGTAGCGAAAGCCCGGCTCGAGAATCTGGAACGACGTGGCGTTCCACCCGTGGCGCCGGAGCAATCCGAGCACGCGAAGTGGCAGGCTCAAGGCCGCCGCCGAGATGAATCGGAAGCCGTCGTGACGGAGGTTCGTATGCCGCAGTCCGTATTCTGGTGGTTCTTCAGCGTCGACATGGTCGGCAGCGTCCTTCTCATCCTCTTGATGGGCCCCCGCGCCCGCGCCGCGACGTCGTCCCACCCGGAGCTTACCGGACGGCCGGCTCGAATTCGACGGCTTGTCCGCCGACGCCGTCTCCCGTAGGCTCCCCGCATGGCCGACCGACGCGTCGAACAACTCGCCGATCTCCTGGTGAACTATTCCATCGAGGCCCGCCCGGGACAGCGGATCGCGATCCAGGGAAGCACGCTCGCGGAGCCGCTGATCGAGGCGGTCTACCGCTCGGTGCTCAAGGCGGGCGCCCATCCCACCGTCTTCGCCGTCCTGCCGGGGCTGGAAGAGGTCTTCTTCCGCCACGCGTCCGACGACCAGCTCCAGTACGTCGCCGCGCCGCTCAAGCTGATGATGGAGACGTACGACGGTCTCGTTTCGCTCATGGGCGCCCGCAATACGAAAGCGCTCTCGAACGTCCCGCCGGAGAAGCTGGCGCTGAATCAGCGCGCCTCGGGGGAAATCACGAGGATCTTCATGCGCCGCCATTCCGCCGGCGAGTTGCGCTGGGTCGGGACCCTCTTCCCCACGGCCGCCGGCGCGCAGGACGCGACGATGGGCCTGGCCGAGTTCGAGGACTTCGTCTACGGCGCCTGCCTCCCCGACGCCGACGATCCGATCGGCTACTGGAAGCGCTTCTCCGCGCGCCAGCAGAAGCTCGTGGAGTGGTTCCGCGGGAAGAAGCGGATCCACGTGACGGGCCCCGACACCGACTTGCGGCTGAGCATCGAGGGACGCCCCTTCATCAATTGCGACGGCCGCGCCAACATGCCCGACGGCGAAGTCTTCACGAGCCCGGTCGAGGGATCGGTCGAGGGCACGGTCCGATATACCTTCCCCGCCGTCTACCGCGGGCGGGAGGTCGAGAACGTCCGCCTCCGCCTCGAGAAGGGTCGCGTCGTGGAGGCGAAGGCGGACAAGGGCGAGGACTTCCTGCTCCGCACGCTCGACGTGGACGAGGGCGCGCGCGTGCCGGGCGAGTTCGCGATCGGCACGAACCAGGGGGTGACCCGCTTCATGCGAAACACGCTCTTCGACGAGAAGATCGCCGGGACCTTCCACATGGCCTTGGGCGCCAGCATCCCCGAGTCGGGCGGGACCAATGTCTCCGCCGTCCACTGGGACATGGTCTGCGATCTCCGCCCGGGCGGCGAGATCCGCGTCGACGGCGAACTCCTGCACAAGGATGGAAAGTTCGTCATCGAGTTCTGACCCGCCGCCCCATCCCATCGCGCCGGCGCTACAATCACCGCATGCCCCTCGTTCGCCGTGCTTCGAGACTCTTCGCGCCCCGTGGACTCCGGCGCCTCGCCTGGGCGGGACTGATCGTGTCGGCCCCCGCCTGCGCGCCGGTCGGCGCGTCGTCCCCGCCCCGCGGCAGCCTCGCGGGTGAGACGACGGTCCCGCTCACGACCATCGAATTCGCGGGCCACCGGTACGTGGCCGACGCGGAGCTGGACGCCGGCGGCCGGGCGCGGCTCATGATTCATGGGAACGCGAGCATGTTCCTCATGCTCACGCACGAGATCGGCGAGCGGGTGAACGGCGGACCGGTTCCGAAGCAGGCCGACTACGGGTACAGCGCGAAGGGCAAGGGGAGCGTTCGGGTCGGGGGTCTTCGACTCGCCGGGCGGTCGATCGCGGACATTCCCGAGGTCCCGGTGTTCGATTACGTCGCCGAGGGCGCGAGCCCCGCGCAGGGCATGCTTGGCGTTCCGTTCCTCGCTCGCGAGCGCGCGGCCGTCGACTTCGCGAGGGACGTGATGATCCTCGGCGTGCGCACGGGGGCCCGACCCGACCGCGGGCTCCTCGACCGAGGCTACCGGAGCGTCGCCATGATCCCCGATGCGACCGGCAAGCTCTTCGTCGAAGCCTACTTCCCTTCCCTCGGACGCACGATTCCCCTGACGCCGTCGACCGTTTCGTCCGCGCTCACCCTCCATCGCCCGCCGTTCGTGGGGCGGCTTCCGATGCTTCGCGACACGACCGACACCGACCACAGTCCGAGCCGCACGCATCCGGCGCTCTATCGGAGCGAGCGTGTCGCGTTCTCGATCGGCGGCGCCGCGTTCGAGTCGCCCGCGTCGCTCGAGGACTTCGCCGAATACGCGAATCGTCCGGAAACCGACCTCGAGAGTCTCGGATACCTCGGCTACGACTGGATGAAGGCGCACGCGGCCGTCATCGATTACGCCAACCGCGTTCTCTATTTCAGGCCCTGAGGAGGGCGCATGACCGAGATTCGCGACCGCTGGGCGGCGGGAACGACCTACGAGGCCTTCATGGGCCGGTGGAGCCGGCTCCTGGCGCCGGCGTTCGTCGCCTGGACGGCGGTTCCGGCCGGCGCGCATTGGCTCGACGTCGGCTGCGGCACCGGCGCCATGACGGAGGCGATCTGCGCCCACGCCGATCCGGGCTCGGTCGTGGGTTGCGATCCAGCCGAACCGCTCCTCGAGTACGCTCGAAGCCGCGCGGCGGCGGGTCGCGCCTCCTATCTCGTCGCCGGCGCGGGGGAACTCCCGCCCCGGGCCGGCGGCTATGGATGTGTCGCGTCGCTCCTCGCGCTCAACTTCCTCCCCGATCCCGACGCCGCGATTCGAGAGATGCGGTCCCTCGCCGCGCCCAACGGAGTCGTGGCCGCGTGCGTCTGGGATTACGGCGGCCGAATGGAACTGTTGCGGTACTTCTGGGACGCGGTCCGGGGTGTCGACCCGGCGTCGCGCGGCCTCGACGAAGGAGCGCGGTTTCCGCTCTGCCGTCCCGAGCCGCTCACCGAACTCTTTCGCGCCGGCGGATTGCGTGACGTCTGCTGCGAGCCGATCGACATCGCGACTCGATTCTCGGATTTCGACGACTACTGGCGTCCCTTCTTGGGCGGGACCGGTCCGGCCCCGACGTACGTCGCGTCGCTCGACGACGCGCGGCGCGCGGCGCTCGCCCGGCGGCTTCAACAAACGCTTCCCGAAGGGGCGGGCGGAAGCATCCCACTGACGGCCCGCGCCTGGGCCGTGCGCGGGACCGCGCCATAAACATCGACCCGGCGGGAGCCGATAGAATCGATATGGACGAGAACCCCGAACGCATCCCCGTCATCGTCGCGGAGTCGTACGACCTTCTCGCCAAACTGGTCGCGCGGCGGATCGCCGAGATCATCCGCGACCGGCGCGCGGCCGGACGCCCCGCGGTGCTTGGGCTCGCCACCGGCTCCACCCCGATCGGCGTCTACCGCGAACTGATCCGGCTCCATCGGGACGAGGGCCTCGACTGGTCGAACGTCGTGACGTTCAACCTCGACGAGTACTACCCGATGTCGCCGGAGAACGCCCACGCGTATCACCGGTTCATGTGGGAGAACCTCTTCCACCACGTGAACATCGATCCCCGAAACGTCCACATCCCGCGCGGCGACCTGCCGCGCGAGGAGCTGCAGGCGCACGGCCGCGAGTACGAACAGGCGATCGTGGACGCCGGCGGCATCGACTTCCAGATCCTCGGCATCGGGCAGACGGGCCACATCGGGTTCAATGAGCCCGGTTCGAGCACGGCCTCGCGCACGCGACTCGTCGTCCTCGACACGATCACGCGCCGCACGGCGGCCTCCGACTTCTTCGGCGCCGAGAACGTTCCGGCCGAGGCGATCACGATGGGAGTGGCGACTATTCTCGGCGCGAGGGAGATCGCGCTCATCGCCACCGGCGAGCACAAGGCCGCCATCGTGAAGCGCGCCGTGGAGGGCGAGATCGACCGGTCGGTCAGCGCGACCTACCTCCAGCAGCATCCGAACACGACGGTCTACCTCGACCGGGCCGCGGCGGCGCGCCTCACGCGCGTGGAGACGCCCTGGCTCCTCAAGGAGATCGAATGGACCCCGGCGCTCGCGATCGAGGCCGTGGTCTGGCTCTCCCGCGTGACCGGCAAGTCGGTTCTCAAATTGGCGGACGTCGACTACCGCGATCATCATCTCGGCGCGCTCCTCGCCCGCCACGGCACCTCGGCCGCGCTGAACGGCGTGGTCTTCAACGCCCTGGGCGACAAGGTGCGCGGGCGAAGCAAGCTCCCGCGCGGCCGGCGCATCATCGTCTTCTCGCCGCACCCCGACGACGACGTCATCTCGGCCGGCGGAACGCTCCACAAGCTGCGCCAGAACGACAACGAGATCGTGGTCGCGTACATGACCTCCGGGAACATCGCCGTGTTCGATCACGAAGTGCGCCGCTACCTCGACTTCGTCCGGCGCACGGCGGGCGACTTCGAGTACGGGAACGAACGCCTCCGATCGCTGCTGGATGAAGTGGAGGAGTTCCTGAAGCGGAAGAAGCCGGGTCAGGCGGATTCGGACGCGGTTCTAATGCTGAAGCGGCGGCTGCGGGAGGTCGAAGCGGTCTCCGCCATCGACACGCTGCGTCTGCGGGCGGATCAGGCGCGATTCCTGAACCTGCCCTTCTATCAGACCGGTCAAGTCCGAAAGGACCCGGTCGGCGAGCGCGACGTGGCGATCATCCTCGAACTCCTGGAATCCCACCGTCCCGAGATCATCCTCGTGGCGGGCGACCTCTCCGATCCTCACGGCACGCACCGCATGTGCAAAGAAGCGATCGAACTCGCCTTGGAGCGCTACTCGGGCGAGCCGCCGGAGACGTGGCTCTACCGAGGGGCATGGGAAGAGTGGCCGATCGCGGAGGCCGACATTCTCGTTCCGATGTCGGAGGAGGAACTGCGGCTGAAGATCAGCGCCATCTTCAAGCATCAGAGTCAGAAGGACCGCGCGCCCTTCCCCGGGGTCGACGAGCGCGAGTTCTGGCAGCGCGTCGAGGAGCGAAACAAAGGTACCGCGAAGCTCGTCGACCAACTGGGCCTTCCGGAGTACTTCGCGATGGAGGCGCTCGTCGTGCGCACGCCGACGCCGCTCGAGAATCGCCGTTCGGAGTCGTCGTCCGAGCCCGAATCCGAACGGTCGACCCGACCCCGCGCGCCGTCCAGCCGTTGACAGTTCCGCGCTTTCGGCGCAGGGTACGCGGAGCCGCCGGGCTCTCCGCCCCGCGGTACAGCCGAAACACGGGAGGCGCACAATGACTCTCAAGGTCTTTCTAACGTCGATACTGGCGCTGCTGCTTCTCACCCCGATGGCGGGCGCCGCAAACATGAAGTCCGGGCAACTCACGGGCGCTTTCGGCGCCGGACTGGCAATTCCCAATGGCGATTTCGGCGATGCCGCGAAGACGGGCTTCGGCGGGTTGCTGAATCTCGATTACGCCGTATCGCCCGCCGTGACGCTGGGCGGCACCTTTCAATACAATCGTCACGGACTCTCGGACGATCTCCAGGCGGCCCTCGACCTCCTCGCGTTCCCGCTCACGGTCGACGGTCACTTCACGGTCATGCACTACGGGGTGGACATGAAGTTCTACTTCACCCCCGAACGATCGACCCGGCCCTATTTCACGGCGGGCGGCGGGATCTACAACTACAAGGCGACGCTTGAATCGGGCGGTATCTCGGCCAGCGACTCGGACAGCGACGCCGGCATCAACGGCGGCGTCGGCATCCTCTTCGACGCCGGCTCCAAGACCCATATCGGATTGCAGGGCGTCTACCACAGCATCTTCACGGAAGACTCGTCGACGGATTACATCAGCGTTCAGGCATTGTTCAGTTTCGACCTGAACACGCCGTAGTCGGCCATCCGGCAGGCGATCGAGGGGCGGCCGGCGCGGCTACCCCTCGATCTTCAGGATCTCGCGCCGGCCGTGGTCGACGTAATCGTGGTAGTCCTTCATGATCCGCTCGAATTCCTTCATGACCTCCTCGTCCTGCCCCGGACCCGGTCCCTTCATCATCTCCTCGAATGCCGCCAGGCTCGCGACCTCGAACTCGGAGATGATCGTCCAGTAGCGTTCGCCCGCGAAGTCCGTCAGGACGCGGGCCTTTCCCATGCCCGTCTTCTCCATCAGCTTGGACATGGCGAGGAACTTCTCCACCATCGGGCGCACCTTGCCGGGCTTGCAGTACATGATTTCGCGAACGAGCAGCATGTCGGTCTCCTTGTTTGGTTCGAGGCGATGCGAGGGTCGCTCGCCCGTTCAGCGAGCGTTGGGCGCGTCCTCGCTCGGAGTTCGGTGAAACTGTATTTCGACGTAGCGGCGGAGATGAGTCAGGCACTCGACGGCGACCTCGGGGCCGTTCTGCGCCTTGGCGAGAATGAACGCGCCCTGGATGGCGGCCTGCGTGAAGAGCGCGAGGCTCACGGGCGTCCAGGGGGCGTTCGGGGCATAGCGGCGCTTCGCCTCGGCGATGTCCTTCGCGAGGTCGTCCGCGTGCTCGCGCAGGTGCCGGTCGCACGCTTCGCGAACGGCCGGATGCGTTTCATACGCCTCCTGCACCATCGTCCCGAGGAGGCAGGTGAATTCGGGGAGTTGTCCGCGCAGGATGGCCGAGCGGAAATCGATGTAGCCGAGGAGCCGGTCGAGCGGGTCCGAGGGCGTCCGGTAGGGCGCCGTGGCGAAGAGGCCCCTCGCCATGGCCGCGAAGTGGGCGGCCGCGGCGATGGCGAGCGCCTCCTTGCTCTCGAAGTAATGGAAGAAACTCCCCTTGCTGAGACCGGCGGCGCCGCAAATGTCGTCGATGGTCGTGGCCGAGTAGCCCTTCGCGCGGATTTGGTGGAGGGCGGCGTCGAGCAGCCGGGTCTTCGAGTCGGGAGAGGGCGGTCGCGTGCGTTTAATCGCATCCATGATCATTACTATACCAACCGGTCGGTATCTTGTCAAGTACTTTCAGCGCAGCGACCTTCGCCGGGGATCACTTTCTCCAACCCTCCCGATGGCTTCTTGATCCATCCTTGGCGGATGCCGCGTTCGAACCGCTCCCCACTCGCGCTCGTGCTCATGGCCGCCGCCCTTCTGGCGGGCCGGCCGGCCGCTGCCATCGGCGCCCCCTCGACCGGCGGAAGTGAAAACGTGGACGTGGCGCTCGTCGCCGAACACGCCTCCATCCGACCCGGCGAGCCGTTCGAGGTGGGACTGCGAATGAAGCTGGAGGACGGCTGGCACACGTACTGGAAGAATCCGGGCGACTCCGGATTGCCGCTCCGGATCGAATGGTCTCTCCCGCCCGGATTCACGGCGGGGCCGATCGAGTGGCCCGCGCCGCAGCGCATCCCCACCAGCAGCCTCATGACCTATGGATTCGAACACGAGGTGCTGCTCGTCGTGACGATCACGCCGCCGGCCACGATCGCGGCGAAGACGGTCACGATCGCCGGATCGTTCGATTGGCTCGAGTGCGCGGACGTCTGTGTCGCGGGGTCGGCGTCGCTCGCCTTGACGATGCCTGTTCGCGCGGATGTCGCCGCGCCGGGTCCCGCGGCGTCCCTCTTCGCGGCGGCGCGCGCCCGGCGGCCGCGGCCGAGCGCCGGTTGGACGTTCGCCGCGACCGCCGGCCCGCGGGCGATCGAACTCGGCTTCACGCCGCCGCCCGGAATCGAACCGCGGGGCGCCTATTTCTTCGTGGATCAGCCGCTCGTGGTGGAGCACGCCGCGCCCCAGGGATTCGAGCGCGTCGGAACCGGCTATCGACTCACGATGAAGCCGGCCGAGAATGCGGCGAGCCCCGCGACTCGGATCACCGGGGTCCTGATGCTGGATGGTGTTTCACTCGAGGCTGGGAACGCGATCGCCGTCGACGTCGAGGCGGCGGCCGGAGATCCGGCGCCGGCCGCGGTCGGCGACACGACCGCCGCTCCCGCCGCGGCCGCATCACCGCCCGCACCCGCGAAGCCGAATTCGGGTTCGACGGCGCTGATCACGATTCTCGTGGCCGTCGCCGTTCTCGCGCTCGCCGTGATCCTGCGACGCCGTTCATCCCGGAGATGACTCGAGCCTCGCCATCGTCATACGCCGGAACCGAGGCGGCTCCCAAGGGTTAGGCCACTCATGCACGTCACGCTCCGAACCCCCGAACCAGGAGACTTCATGATCCGATCAATCCTCGCCGCTTCCCTGCTGCTTCTGCTCCCCGCGGTTCAGGCGGATGCCGCCGCCGTCGTCGGCAAGCCCGCGCCGGCGCTCGAACTCGTCGACGCGAACGGCGACCGCGTGCGACTCGACTCGTTCAAGGGAAAGGTCGTCGTCCTCGAGTGGGTGAACTTCCAGTGCCCCTTCGTCGGCAAGCACTACGGCAGCGGAAACATGCAGTCGCTCCAGAAGAAATACACGGAGAAGGGTGTCGTCTGGCTTTCCGTCTGCTCCTCGGCGCCCGGCAAGCAGGGACACGTGACCGGCGCGGAGGCGAAAGCCGCGATGGAGGAGCGGGGCGCGGCGCCGAGCCGGTTCCTACTCGATCCGAAGGGCGCCGCGGGCAAGGCCTACGGCGCGAAGACCACGCCGCACATGTTCGTGATCGACGCCAAGGGGACCGTCGTCTACAACGGCGCGATCGACGACCGGCCCTCGACGAAACTCGCCGACGTGGAAGGCGCGAAGAGCTACGTCTCCGACGCGCTCGACGCCACGCTCGCCGGAAAGAAGGTCGAATTGGCGGCGACCCAGTCGTACGGCTGCAGCGTGAAGTACT
>DASTSZ010000029.1:0-3243 GCA_035760425.1 Candidatus Eiseniibacteriota bacterium
GGGGAAGCGCCGACGTGGGAGCCCGACGACGCGAGCGACTTCACCGCGGTCTCCGAGAAGTTCGTCTCGGTGACCCCGCTTACATTCGAACTGACCGACTACAAAGGAGTGGTCGACCTGGAATCGATCGGACTGAACCTACATGAATCGTGACGATCAAGCCGTCTCGCGGCGGCGCATGGTGGAGGAGCAGCTGAAGGCGCGGGGCATCCACGACGCCCACGTGCTCCGCATCATGGCCGCCATGCCGCGGCATCTCTTCATCGACCCGGCGCTCGACGCGCGGGCCTATAGCGATCACGCCCTCCCGATCGGGGAGGAGCAGACGATCTCGCAGCCGTTCATGGTCGCGCTCATGACGCAGGCGCTCGACCTGACCGGGGACGAGAAGATCCTCGAGATCGGGACGGGGTCGGGCTACCAGACGGCGATCCTGGCCGAGCTCGGCGACCGCGTCTTCACGATCGAGCGGATCCCTTCGATCGCGACGTCGGCGCGGGAGCGTCTCTCGGGCATGGGGTACCACAACATCGTCTTCCGCGCGGCCGACGGCTCGCTCGGGTGGAAGGAGATGGGGCCCTTCGACCGCATCGTCATCACGGCCGGAGCGCCCCGCATTCCGGCGTTCGTCGCGGAACAGTTGCGCGAGGGCGGAATCGCGGTCCTTCCAGTCGGCACCGACCAGGAACAGGCGCTCGTGAAGCTGGTGAAGACGCCAAAAGGGCTGGAACGAAGCGTGCTTTCGGGCTGTACATTCGTTCCGCTCATCGGGCGTGGCGGCTGGGCCGCCCAGGAAAAGTCGCCGTAAGGGTCGGTCGGCTCTCGGGTTGACCCGCCACACCGGGGTGGGGTAGACTCGTCGCGAGGTCAGCCCTGGCCTCTTTCTTTTTGGCCGGGGAGGCCGTTCGATCGGGGCGTGGCTCAGCCTGGTAGAGCACCTGGTTCGGGACCAGGGGGTCGGAGGTTCAAATCCTCTCGCCCCGACCATCGAACATCCGAGCCCTTCGGCGAAAGCCGGAGGGCTTTTTTCATGCGAACGGGGGGCGTAGAATGAGAGCGGTGGAGCCGAACGGAACGGATGCCGACGGCGCCCGCGCCAGGGCGCGCCTTGTCGCGCGCGTCGAAGGGCGCGTGCAGGGAGTCGGCTACCGTGCGTTCGTGACCGAGCGCGCCGAAGCGCTCGGCCTCGCGGGCTGGGTGCGAGATCTCCCGACCGGCGACGTCGACATGGAGGTCGAGGGCCCGCAGGCGGCGCTCCAGGAACTCCTTCGCGAACTTCGCACGGGTCCCCCCGCGTCGCGAGTGCGGCACATCCACGTCGAATGGGCGCCGGCCCGAGGGACCCATGGCTTCGAAATCCGGCGGATCTGAGCATATGTCGAACGCCTCCCCCCGCTTCGTCTCCGACCTCTCCGAGGCGCTTCGTCGCGGCCTGGCCGAAGGCCGGCTGACCGAGGACGATCTCGAGCCGATTCTCCATTCCCCCGATTTCGACGCGGTGGCCTTCGACGTCTTCTTGAGCGAGGCGCGCGAGAAGGGGATCGAGCTGCCCGAGGCGCCCGAGGCGGAGGTCGCGGTCGTCCCGGCGGAGGGCGAAGGTCCCGTGGAAGCGGGAAGCGCGCCCGGGTCCATTCCGGCGCGCGGCATCGGGGATCTCGAGCGGCGCTACCTGAAGGAGATCCAGCGCTATCCCATCCTCGAGCGGGATCGCGAGCGCTCCCTCTGGGAGCGGATGCGGGCGGGCGAGGAGGTCGCGCGGAAGGCGCTCATCCTCTCCTACCTGCGGCTCGTCGTGTCGCTGGCGCGCGCGTATCGCAACCGCGGCGTCGAATTCCTCGATCTCATCGAAGAGGGGAACCTCGGATTGATCACGGCCGTCGACCGATTCGACGTCGATCGCGGCATCCACTTCTCGACGTACGCCACCTGGTGGATCCGCCAGGCGATCGCGCGCGGCGTGGCGAATCAGTCGCGCACCGTGCGCATTCCGATTCACGTGCTCCAGATGATGCGCCGCTATCTCGCGATCGAGCGGCGGCTGGAGGGGGAGAAGAAGCGACAGCCGCTCCTGGAGGAGATCGCGAAGGAGCTCGGCATCGCGGTTCCGCGCGCCGTGCGGCTTCGGTCGCTGGTGCAGTCGGTGCGGACGCTCGACGTCGATCTCAGCAACGAAGCCTTCCACGGACTCGTGGAGACGGAGGCGCTGGAGCAGCCGCCGACGCTCGACGAAATCGTGGACATGCAGATCCGCGACCAGCACCTGAACGAGCTGCTGAAAAAGCTCTCCGGGCGGGAGGAGCAGATCCTGCGCTTCCGCTACGGCTTCTACGACGACCGTCCGCGCACGCTCGCGGAGACGGGGGAGCAGTTCGGTCTCTCGCGCGAGCGCATCCGCCAATTGGAACAGCGGGCGCTCCTGAAGCTCCGCTCGCTGTTGGACGCCGACGCCACCGAGGGCTCGGAGGCGTCGGTCCTCTAGCGGTGGGCGCCGGCCCTCGACCGGCGTTCGGCGCGGCGTGCGCGGGGGCGGGTCTAGAAGGCGAGGTCGGCGCGAAGGCCCGGCGCCATCGCGTGCCCGATCGGGGCCGGCGTGAGGCGGAGCCGGGTGAGTCCGTGCGCCGCGTTGTATCGGTGCGCGGACTTCGACGCGTCGATGATGTCGGCGAGGACGCTGATCGTCCCGAGCATGCCGGCGAGGACGGTGATCGTCGCCGTCGTCGCGATCCCTTCCTCCGTGTCGTTCTTGTCCGATTCGGAGGCGATCCAGACCGCGCCGATCGTGGCGAAGCGAAATCCGATCCCGGCGAGCGCTCGCCTCGAATTGCCCGCGTAGACGTGGCCGAGGGACGGCCCGAGGACGTAGCCGGCGGCGACGGGAAGAAGCACCGGGGCGAGATCGGACTCGCCCTCGCGGGAACCGACATAGGCGCCGGCCGCGATCGGGAGCGCGGTTCCGAAGAAGGAAAAGGCGAAGGCGTTCGCGTCGGACTTCCAGCCGCGCGCATGAGCCGGCGGGGGCACGTTCTCCTCGTCGACGCTGTCGACGCCGGCAGCGGCGGCCGTGGTCGCCGCCTCGCCGGCGAGTAACAAGAGCGCGAGAAGACTACGCCGCGTCCACATCGAGCCCGACTTTGGCGAGCAGCGGCCGGTAGCGCGGGTCCTTGCGAATCGGGTCGAGCCGGGGATGAACCCGGAGGAAGATGAGGCCCGTCGCCTTCTCGGCGATCGCGGTGTCGAGCCAGG